>JAQBPH010000073.1:0-16739 GCA_028287625.1 Chloroflexota bacterium
CCATGACGCTGCGGGGACCGTAGTTGATCGAGATCAACCAGGTTCGGCGGTGTGCCCGGTATGAACCGATGCCCGATCCGGCCACTGGTGCCTTTGTAGATCGCGTTGTGCAAGCGCAGAAGCCGCACTCCGACCTGCTGCTCGACCCAACGGGGAGTGTCCATGGAGTCTGCCCTTCTTCCTTCCAATCCTATGTGATGACAGCCAACTGACATCACCCATTTGAGCGCGTGCGTGACGCCCAGGCGATGCCGGGCAGCGGCGCGAGCACGACTCGCAGTATCCGGCGGCACTCCCCTCCGGTGGGCGCGCGCTCGCGGGTCTCCCCCCAGAGCACGACGCCGAAGAACGCCAAGTGCGTCATCACTTCGGTGTCGTCGGTTGGTCCCACCTCACCTCGGTCGCGGGCGCGATCGAACGCGCGACGAAATGCACCGAGCGCACGGTCATTCACGACATCTACGAGCTTCTTCAGTTCGTCCGAAGTCGACCCGACCGCGCGGCGGACCGCCTGCCCCTCGGGTAAGGCCACGTTCTCCCCGATCATGAGCATCAGTGCCAGCAGATCGCCGCCCAGCGAACCGGTATCGGGATCGTGGTCGAAGCGCTCGAGCAGCGGCTCGATGACGGCCAAGAGCAGTGCGCCCTTGGACGGCCATCGCCGATATATCGTAGTGCGATTGACATTGGCGGCCCTGGCGATTCCCTCGATGGTCAGTCCCGGGAACCCCACTCGCGCCAGTTCGGCCATGGTGGCGTTGCGCACCGTCTCGACCACCTGGCGGCTTCGGGCACCGCGCTGCATGCCCGTCGTTCGCCGCGTCGAACTGCCCATAAGTAACCACGCTAGCACAAATGGCATCACCATGCTGCCATTTGGTGAGCTCCGGGGAGGTCGGCACCGGGCGTGGCGAGACGGTGGAAGCGTTCGAGCAGGTCACCGATGGGGCTCACGATCCCACCGTAGGAACGGCCGGTCCGACCTTCCCGGTCGAAGGTACGGAACGGGGTGAGCCGCCCGTCCCTTCCTGCACCCGGAGGATGGGACGCCCGAAGAGCGCTCGGAGGGTCGACTCAGATCATGGCGAGGTCGCGGAGCGCGGGTCGGGCAGACAGGACGCTTTGCACCTCACCCCGCCGATTGAGGGTTTCCACAACGTTCCGCACTGCCCTTTGTACGTTCGCGAAATCGGGAGCGGTCGCGTAGTAGTGTCCCGCGGGGGCAGCGTCACGGCAGTGGTACAGGGGCCCTGCGACGCCTTCCTTCTCAGCACCGGAGGCATTGATGCGCAGCAGCACGCAGTCCTCGCGCGGCTCGACGAGCGTCCCGATGCGCCGAATCGCGCTCGCCAGCCTGTGGGGGACCACGATCGAGTTCTATGACTTCTTCATCTACGGCACCGCGGCCGCGCTCGTCTTCGGGAAGGTCTTCTTCCCAGGGCTCGGAACGTCGGCGGCGACCGTCGCCGCGTTCGCGACCTTCGGCGTGGCCTTCCTGTTCCGCCCGCTCGGCTCCATCCTGTTCGGGCACCTCGGCGACCGCCTCGGCCGCAAGAGGACGCTCGTCTCCACGCTGCTCCTGATGGGGTCGGCGACCGTGGCGGTCGGGCTGCTGCCCACCGCGAAGAGCATCGGGGCCGCGGCACCGATCGCCCTGGTCGTCCTGCGGGCGGTGCAGGGACTGGCCGTCGGCGGGGAGTGGGCCAGCGCAGCGCTGCTCACCGCGGAGTACGCCCCGAAGGGCAAGCGCGGTCTCTACGGGATGTTCCCCCAGCTCGGCCCGAGCACCGCCTTCGGCCTGTCGAGCGCGACGTTCCTGGTCACCGCGTTGACGATGAGCCCGGAGGGCTTCCAGAGCTGGGGCTGGCGGATTCCGTTCCTGGTCAGCGCCGTGCTCGTTGTCGTCGGTCTCTACGTCCGGCTGCAGATCGAGGAGACGCCGGTGTTCCGCCAGGCGGTGGCCCGTCTCGAGCAGGCGAAGGTGCCCGTCGCCGAGGCGCTGCGTCACCAGTGGCGGGAGATCCTGCTCGTCGGCGGCACGCTGACCACACTCTTCGGGTTCTTCTACATCGCCAGCGTCTACCTCACGAGCTACGCCGGACCGAAGCCACCGCCCGCCACGCACGTCGGGGTGCTGGGCCTGACGCGGCCCACGATCCTGGCATGCGGCATCGCGGCCTCCGTCGTCGGCGCCGCGGCTGTCGCTCTCTCCGCACTGTTCTCCGACCGCGTCGGGCGGCGCCGGGTCATCCTCATCGGCAACCTCGTCGCCATCGTCTGGGGGCTCGTCCTCTTCCCGCTCATGCAGCCCGGCAGCGCATTCCTCTTCGGCGTGGGACTGACGGGCACGTCCGTGTGCTCGGCCCTCGCCTACGGGCCGGCAGCCGCCTACCTGCCGGAGATCTTCTCCACCCGCTACCGGTGCACCGGAGCCGGCATGGGCTACAACCTCGCCGGCATCCTCGGCGGCGCGGTGCCGCTGATCGTCGCCCCGCCGCTCACCGCGGCGTTCGGCGGGATCGGGGTGGGCATGTTCATGGCAGCGCTCGGGCTGCTCGGCGTGGTCTGCGTGCTCGCGCTGAAGGAGACCAGGGACGTCGCGCTCGACCGGGCGGGGGCGCCGGCTCCGGCGCCGGTCGAGCTCCCGAGTGCGGTGGCCGCGGAGCCGCATGGGGCCGTGTCGACGGCCCCGGCGTATTCGAAGCTGGGCTAGACACAGCGCACCGACGGCGGCTCCGCGGTCACCGCGGAGCCGTCGCCGGCGGCGGGAGCCGCGCCCGACGGAGAACGGCGGCACCGAGCAGGCGCCACCGTCCGCGGGTACGCGAGCTGGCCCTGGAACCACCCAGGTCCCGCGGCCACCCGCACCGACCGGGCCGCAGCCGTGTCGATGGTCCCGTCGGGATCCGTGTCCTCATGCTCTATGAGACCGGGCTGGCACGACGTGCGGGAGTGGACCCGCATGGAGCCGAGGAGCCCGTCTTTGGTGCGAGCCGCAAGTGGCTGGCCGAGCCGGCGAGGATCGGTGAGCGGCCGGACGACATCGTCTCCGATGCGCGAACGATCGACAGCGCCCACGTAGGCGGCGCACAGTCCATGGTCCCAACTGGAACGGAACCCGCTGAAGCGTCGCACAGCGACGACCGTGCGCTCCCGACCGAACACTTTACCTGCGAGAGTCACGCGCTCGAACTCGCCGATCCTCTGGTGTCGAGCAACTCCCGGTTCCCTGTTCGCCACCAGCGATCACCGGCCACCTGCGCCGTGATGCTGATCCCCATCGGGTGCAAGCTGCGAGTCCAGAGGGTCAGGGCTGACTGTACCTTGGGACAGTTCCGCGCGCGCAGGTCGGCACGAGACTTGGCTGGGTGTTACAAGGCGCCACAATCAAGAGCATGCTCGAACCGTAGCGCGGCCCACCAAGTCCGGCTTGGCGTGCGCTCCGCGTCCGGCGGGTGGTCGAACGCTAGATGTCGCGGGGAATGCGCTGCCCGTCGCCGGCCCCGTGCCTGCCTTGCGATGGTTCCGGTGCCCTGGGACCTCGAGTTGCGTTATAGAACCCACCGTGGTACGCTCATCTGAGTTCATATCAAGAACCTAGCATCCGGAGGCCAGAGAAGCTGCGGCGACGCAACCACTGGGGAAAGTCATGATCAGTGAACGAGCCGACCAGATGGCCGAGCTGATGGGGTCAATCGCGGAACGGCTGTCACGAGCACCCGATCTGGCCATTCGTCGGGACACCGCGGAGACCCTCCACACGCTTGGCAGCGAGCCGGAGGGGGTCACCTACGCCGAAGTGAATGCCGGCGGGGTACCCGCCCTGTGGTGCATCCCGGAACGGAGTGACGCGAAGCATGTCCTGTTGCACAACCACATGGGTGGCACCGTGGTCACCTCCATGTACTCCGACCGTAAGGCCGCGGGCCACATCGCCAAGGCGGCAGGCGCTCGCGCCCTGGTGCTGAACTATCGGCGCGCACCGGAACACAAGTTCCCCGCTCAACCGGACGACGTGGAGACGGCGTATCGGTGGTTGCTCGCCCAGGGGAAGCAGGCCGAGAACATTGCCAGCACCGGCCACTCCATCGGCGGGAACCTCGCCGTCGGCCTGGCGGCTGCGATGCGTGACAAGGGCTTGCCGATGCCAGCTGCAATCCTGTCGATCTCGCCCTGGTACGACATGGAGCTGAAGAGCAACACGATCGATGACAACGCGGACGCGGACAGGCTCCTCAGTCGGCAGGTATTGGAGTTTTTCCGGGAATCCTGGCTGGGTGGCACGGGTGTCGGGTTCGATGATCCGCGAGTCAACATGCTCTATGCCGATCTGAGGGGCCTTCCACCGATCAACGTGTACTACGGCGATCAGGAACTGCTCGTCGACGAATCCATCGAATTCGCAGAGCGCGCCAAAGCTGCCGGGGTCGAGGTCAGCTTGCAATCGGTTCCCGGAGGGCAGCACTCGTTCATTCTCGGTGGAGGCCGAGTACCGGAGGTGGATGAGGCAATCGCTGCGATGGGTCGCTGGCTGCGAGCCAAGCTCGGTCTCGCCGCGCCGACGACGGCATAGGCGTTGCAGGGGATCACTGCTGTCACACCGGGAGTCAGTGAGACCGCGGAGCAAGTCCAATCAAGCGTGATGAGGCGGAGATGACCAGCATGCCGGATATCACCGAGCGGAGACGGGTGGCCGCCGCCCCGGGGCCGCGCGGGGGCCGGGAGAGAGCTGCGAGCATCCTGCATCGGGCGATTGGTCTCCGAACCCGTCGCACAGCGCTGCGGTCGCTACTCTGGGCGTCTGCCCGGGCGCTCGTCGTCGCTGCCCGGCTGAGTTCGTCCGTTCGATTGCAGATCACGCGCAGCTTCACGTTCGAGATCTCGACCGATGACGGCGTGGCGAGGCAGTGGGTGTTCGACAATCATCGGCGCCGTGTGACGACGTCGGCGGGGTCGCCCAACACCGCCGATCACACGCTACGCTTCACCAGTAGCCGTGAGGCACTTCGTGTACTGGCGTCGCCGGACGCGGCTGATCGTATGGCTGATGGACTCTACCGGGAAACGGCACGCATCGAAGGGCACGCGCTGATTCCCGTGTGGTTCTTGAGCCTGATGCGTACAGTCATTCCGATCGGGCGGGAGACTCAGTATCACAGGGCCCCACCCGGAGCCTACCTGAGGCACGATCCAGCGACGAATGGCAATGAGACGATCATCATCGAACCCGCAGTGAGTCAGTTGGACCCACGCTGGACCGATGCGTGGACTGCGCGCGCGAAGCTCTGGATAATCCGCGGCGCAAATGGTGAATTGTTGAAGGATCCGTAGTGGCGAGAGATACCAGCAGAAACATATCGGCTGAGCTCGTGGGCGGGCTGAACGATCGCTCGCTTGGCTGGCTGCGGTTCATGTGGGACAAGGCGACGACTCACGACGACTGGAGTGATCAGGGTGAGCCGCACGCGTGGTGGGATCGGTACACCGTGCCGCCGATGTGCACGTTCCCGCGCTTCGATCTCGCCCTCATGGGATACGTCCTGCCCGTCATGCTCGAGTCGACCCCGGCATGGCGGGAGGTCTATATCCGGATCGCGGACGAACTGATCCGCCGCTACGTGACGTTCTGGGGTGCGATCGACTGGTGCACGCTCATCGGCCCGGATCCGAACGCGGATCGTTACCCGCCCGAGTGGCAGACCCGTGTGCCCGAGTCACTGCGTGGCCGCTACGCAATGCCGGGATGGACGGCGAACGGGATCGAGCCCTGGGGCCTTCAGCCCGACCCGGTCGGCGCGGATGGCAACCTGTTCTATCGTGGCTGGCTCAACCTCCTCCTGGGGATCCGGCGTTCTGTCTCCGGTGAGGCCGGCGAGCACGACGTGCTGAACGTCACCGGATACCAGAACCGCGAGTTCCCGTGGACGTATGCGCGCATGTCGGAGTTCATCTCCGCCCAGTTCGCCAGCCGCCCGCAGGGTCCGCACTGCGAGAACACCAAGATCTGGCCGTTCTGCGTCAGCGCCGCCGGACTCGGGCTGAAACTCCATGACACGCTCCTCGGCGGCACGACACACGAACCGGTCCGCCAATGGGTCGATTATGCGCGGAAACACTACCTCCACCTGACCAGAGACGGGGAACTCGATCGGTTCGCGCTGTACTACGACCCGATCGAAGAGGTCGAGGTCACGATGCTGGGGCCCACCGGAGCAGGGTCGATCCTTACAGTCCTGCAGAATCTCTATCCACAGGATAGGGAGTTCTCCATCCACCTCTACGAACTGGCGATGCGCTACCTACGCTGGGACGACCCCAAGGTGCCGATGATCTCACTGGCCAGAGATCCACTCATGCTCTCCCAGGGCCTGTGGATGGCTCGCGAAGTCGGCGACTCGACCACGGAGGACAAGATTCGCAAGGTGGATTTCCAGCCGCGCTTCTTTGGCGCTGAGAATGATCGGTTCGCCTTCTGGTTCGGCCTGGACTCCCAGTGGCCACGGGGGCAGCTCAACGCGACCATGATGCTCACCGAGTGCGGCAGGCCTGGGGCATGGTGGCGGGTCTTCAACGAGCCCAATCTGCTGATCTACAACCAGCCCACCCTGCGCGGCGTGGACTATCCCAACATCGGCATACGTCGGGCCCAGAACGACATGACCCGCGGGATCCTCGAGATCGATACCGTGGCGGCAACCCCCTCGCGCCGCGGCGATGTCTCCTCGTTCACGATCCACCGCGTGCCCAACCCCGCTGACGTGTCGGTGACTGTCGACAACATCGACTACACCCGGTGGCGTGTCAGCAGCGCGGATTCGATCGAGATGGAGGTGGACATCAACGACCACCGGATTCGTGTCGACTTCGCGGGAGGGAGTGGAGAAGTGGCCTGACATGACCGATCTGAACGATTTCGCGATCGCCGCCCACGGCGGTCTCGAACGATGGAATGGGCTCACGACCGGGAGCGCGCATCTGCACTTCCCGTTCACGAACCGGGGCTGCGCACGGCGTTCACCGCCACGCGTGTTGCCATCGGAAACCACCCGCTCCTCGACCACCTCGCCCGCGACGGGATCATGGTTCCGACCAAACGCCGCGTCTACGCGATCGACACCGACGGAACCGTGAATCGGGAGCTGATGCTGGTGTCGATCGATCTCGACCAGATCAAGTTCGAGTCAACTCCGGTCGCTTCTTCTCTTCTCAGCCGGGATAGTGCATGAAGCAGTCGCGCACCGAGGCCGTCCGTACGCACGAGACGGTGCCCCGCCGCACGTCAGGTCGACGATGGTCCACTAACCGGTGCAGATGGCGTAGATGACGAGATTCACCTGACTGCCGTAGGGCGAGTAGCCGGCGGCGGCCCATCCATCCGCGGGGACGGGGCCGGAAAGCGGAAAGCTCTTGTTGAGGACCGCCCTGTCGGGGGACGCCGCCTGGGCACCGCCACCAACCACGTGCGGCGTCGCCGACGGACAGAGGAGGAATTTCGTGGCAAAGTTCGCGGCAGTGAAGGACGCGCTGATGGTCTGGAATTGCACAAGGCCGGCGGCGTAGTCATGCACCGTATGCGCGGGGACGGCGAGGTTGGCGGGGTCGGATCTCCACGTCACCGCGGTAACCTTCCCTCCGGTATCGGCGAAGGCGTGGCCCATGCCGACCCCGCCAGCGGCGGCGACGGCGCCGACCACGAGCGCAACGCTGGTGCGCCGGGCGATGACACGGACGGTGGGCGGGCTGGCTTCCATGATCGTTCTCCTCTGTGACACGGGCGACGCTGCCTGGACGTCGGCCCCCGCCCTTCCTTCCCGAACCGACTGCCGGGCGGGGGGTCTCGCACAGGTGCCATGGAACGCTCACCCTCCTGTGGTGAGCTTTGCTGAGCAGGTTGACGGAGACAGTGCGGGGAGCACATCACCCGAGCTTGTAGTTTCTCCATCCCCATCATCCTCATCACGGCGCGAGCGCATCACATGCGGGCAGCAGCGCGCACGCCGCATGCCTCGGATTCCTCGTGCACTCGCTCTCACGCCGGCGGCGATCGAGCGAGTGGAAGATCCACGACATGATTGGCCGCAGGATGACCGGCCTCGACCGTCCCTCGGTGCGGTTCCCCGGGTTGTCTGCACGGGCGCTCCCATCCCCGTACGTCAATTGAGACGACCGGTCGCGGACGGCGGCCCGGGTCTCCGCGAGCGGCGCAGTGGCCTGTGCTCTTGCCGTTCAGGGCATACTGATCGAACGCGCCCATCGGCAGCCAAGGGACGAGGTGAGGGTGCGGATGGGGCTCCATACCGGAGAGGTCGCCGAGGAGCGAGGCGACCTCTGCACCTCGCCCATGGCCGCCGGACAGGGGCCAGGGTGAGCGCGGTCAGCGGGCCGGCAGGGCGCCAGTGGAGCACGAGGGGCATGATCGCCATTGTCAGTGCCGACGCGGCGGTGGTCCCGTGACGGGGGAGTGACGGCCCGGGCGCCTGGCCGAAGGCCGTGCCCCTGGCCCCATGGCGCGATCTGGAGCTGGCTCTCCCGTGCGACCCGCACAACGGCCACGACATCGTCGACGGAGCGGGCTCGGAGGACCGCAAGGGGACGCCGGTGCACGATGTGGCCGAAGTCCTCCGCCATGGCGTCGCAGGCGCTGCCCGTGCACACCGGGTGGCCCCGCTCCGCGACGACGCGTCCGATCAGCTGTACATCCGTCGTCGGCCGCAGGGCGAGCGATCAGGGCAGCTCCAACATGACCCCTTTTCAGGGTCTGCCCTGAGGACAATAGCTCATGTCCCAACATAGGATGGGCCTCCGGCCCTCTCCCCTCGGTCAGTGGAGAGAGGGCTCCAATAGGAGGTCATCGCCAATGGACGCAGTCCTGATCAGAGCGGAGCACGAGGTGATCGGGGCGGAACCCGTCGACAGCGATCCGGTGGGACTGCTCTCGGTCCTCGAAGCGATCGACTTCGAGCGCCTGCTCGAGGAGGCACGGTCCGATTTCCGCAGGCCCGTGATCGCCTGCAACATCACGGCCGGCTGACCACATCGCGTGGGGCGGCAGCCGGCTGCCGCCCCACACCATCTGCTCGTCAACATCACACGGGAAGAGAGTGATGCGCACATCAGAGGCTGTCGTCGTCGGAGCCGCACCGGATCGCGCGGTGCTCTACGACCCGCCGAGCATGGCCCTGATCCGCGGCCCCCGCGACGCCCTCGAGCGTGGGTTGCGCTACAGCCGGCTGGGCCATGGCGAGGAGGACGTGACCGAGGATGACCGCCGTCTCTGGGCGGGCGTGGAAACGGCGCTCGAACGCCACCAACCACTGCGCGGGGACGGCGAGCCGGCGGTGGTGCGCAAGCTGTTTCTAGGCAACACCTACCATTGCAACATGGGGTGCACATACTGCTACAACGAGCTCGCCATCAAGGACCGCAAGGGATCGGAGGTGCCAGAGGGGATGTCGGTCGAAGTGGCGAGGATGGCCGTCGACGCGCTGCTCGCACAGGCGGCCTCGACCCGCGACCTCCAGCTGGTCTTCGTCGGCGGCGAGCCGCTGCTGGAGCGCGAGACCCTCTTCGCCACCGTGGAGTACGCGGAACGACGCTGCGGTGAGACCGGGCACCGGGTCTCCAGCGTCGTCTACACGAATGGCACGCTCATGACTCGCGAGCTGATCGCATGGGCCGACACTCATGAGGTCTCGCTGGTGGTGAGCCTGGACGGTCCTCCTGCGCTCAACGACCGGCGGCGCATCTTCCTGTCGGGACGGCCGACCTCGCGGGCGGTGCTGCGCAACATCCGGCGCCTGGTCGAGTCGTCGACCCAGCCTCTGCTGAGAGTGCGCGCCGTCGCGGTGGAGGACACCGCGCTGGTGCCGTTGCACCGCTACCTGATGGATCTCGGGTTCAACGAGATCCATGTTCAGCCCATGTACGACGACGCCGGTCTGGCCGGAGCGGAGACGACCGAGCAGCTGGTCGAGCTCCTCGACTGGTACCGGACGCTCCTGCTGGATGGTGTGGTCATCAGTGTCCTGCCGTTCGAGGGTGTCATCGAGCGGATGCTGGCGCGGGGAGGCGCCGTCGCCAGCTGGTACCCCTGCTCGGCAGGGCGTGGTCAGCTGGCGGTGGGCCCGCGCGGACAGCTGTATCCGTGTCACCACTTCCTCGAGGAGAGCCGGTTCCAGATGGGCGACGTCCGGCACGGGCTGCCGACCTTCACCGCCCGTCAGCCGTTCTTTCTGCGCGTCGACCAGCGCGAGCCCTGCCGCTCGTGTTGGGCGCGTCACGCGTGCGGTGGAGAGTGCTACCACCGCGCCCATACCGCAGGGCACGGCTACACGGGAGTGATCCCAGAGGTCTGTCGCAGTCGCAAGACGCTCATCGGGCTCACTCTGGAGGTGCTCGCCGAAGTGGCGGAGCGCCGGCCGGACGTGCTCGGCAGGATCTTGCGACGCGAGTGCTCGCCGGTGCCCCCGAACTGGGCGGCCTACGACCACCGTGACCTCACCCCGTACCTGTGAACTCGGCGCTTCTTCAGAGCCCCAGCCTGTCCGCTGCGCCGCGTCGCCAGGACATCCTCGAAGATCGGGACGGCGCAGCCAAGGCCACGGTGCGTGGCACCCATCGCAGTCGCAGCCTGCACGACACGCTTCAGCTCGCCTGGGAGATCCGCGAGCGGGTGGGCGTCAGCCGCGTCGCGGATCTCACCGACCTCGACCACCTGGGGATCCCGGTGGTTGCCACCTACCGACCCGATGCCGCCCCGGCCAACCTGACGGTGACCGGGGGCAAGGGGCTCAGCCTTCTGGCTGCCACCGTCTCGGCGCTCATGGAGGCGGTCGAGCGCCACTGTGGAGAGGTGCAGGGGCGCCGGGGCATCGAGGGGTCGTTTGAGGCGTTGCGCACTCAGGGGTATCGGGTCCTCCACCCTCGGCGCCTGCTGCTCGCCCACGGGAGTACGTGGACGCCCACGGCGGCGTGTGAATGGTGGCCGGCTCGTGAGCTGCATAGCGATGCGGTGGTGCTCGTCCCCGCGGGCGCGGTCTTCGTCCCGTACCAGCGTCCACCCCGCCTCTTCGCCTCGTCCTCGGATGGTCTGGCAGCGGGCAACTGTTTGGCGGAGGCGGCGCTTCACGGCCTCTACGAGCTCATCGAACGGGATGCCACCGCTTTCGGCGAGACGCTCCGACAGGGGACGGTGCTGGCACAGGACAGCCTGCCCGGCGACGCCGGCCGCCTCGCCTCGCGGATCCATGCGTGCGGCCTTCGCCTGCGCTGCTACCACTTCCCCAGCGCGCTCGCCGTCCCCGTCTTCTACGCGGTCATCGACGATGAGGCGTCGGCGGACCCAATGCTGATCAACGGTGGCGCCGGCTGCCACCTGGACCCCGGCGTGGCCCTCTGCCGGGCCCTGACCGAGGCGGTGCAGTCGAGGGTGTGCGTCATCTCCGGGGCGCGCGAGGACCTGGCCCGGCATGCGGGGCGGCGCAGGCGGACCTACGCGGAGGCCCGTGAGGCGCTGGACGCCTGGGAGTCGGATTGGGATCGCGGCGACTACGGGGCGGTCGCCGACCAGAGCACCGGATCCATCAACGGCGACCTGGGTCTGCTGGTCGAAAGGCTGCGGGATGGCGGCTTTCCTCACCTGCTCTGCGTGGACCTCACCCTCCCCGGAATCCCCTTCCGCGTCTGCCGCACTCTGGTGCCAGGATTCGAGTTCTTCCATCAGGAGACGGACCGCATCGGCGACAGGCTGCTGCGCGAGCTGCTCTCGGCCGGCAAGCTGGGGGGCGGGCGTGTCTGACCTCGGCGGCTGCGCACCCGACCGCCACGCCGTCTTCGTCGGTCCCGGGCTGCATGGCGTCGACATCCCCGCATCTCTGCTCCCGGCACTGCGGCCTCCGATTCGAGACGGCGACCTGGCCGCTCTGCCGGGGAGCGATCGGGGTGGATGGACCATCGCCATCATCGATGGCGAGTTCGGCCAGTCGCTCGCGGTGACGGTCAGCGAGATTCGGCAGACGCTCGCCGCGGGCAATCGCGTCATCGGCGGCTCATCGATGGGCGCACTCCGCGCGGTCGAGTGCGCGCCGCTGGGCATGGTGGGCGTGGGCTGGGTGTACGAGCGGTACCGCGACGGCGACCTCTTCTCCGATGCCGAGGTGGCACTCACCTATGATCCCGACACCTTCCGGCCACTCACCGTGCCGTTCGTCAACCTTCGCTGGCTGGCAAGCGCCCATCTACCCGGCCTGCCGATGGCGCGCTGGATGGAGGAGGCTAGACGGATTCATTTCCGGCGTCGCGACCTGGGCACCCTGCGCGCGATGGCGGTCGACGTGCTGCCGGCAACCTTCTCGGCACGGCTGTGCTCGTGGCTCCGGCCGGAGCGGCTTCCCTGCTGGGACCGCAAGCAGCATGATGCTCTGGCCGTGGTCGCCGCCCTGACCAGCCTTCCCACCGTGGCCCTCCGGTGCCGCGCCGCTCCGAAGGACATCCCGCCGGCTGTCCTTGGGGCGGCTGCGCCATCCACGGGCCCCCCCTTGTGAGCGCCCTGGTGGCGGGGGAGAAGACGCAGGGGACGCCGCAAGGACCGCTGGGGCGAGGCTTCGGTCTCCTCTTCGCCGGCGCGGTGACCAGCCGCTTCGGTGACGCAAACCGAATCGTCGCATTGGCCCTGCTGGCGGCCACGCTGTCCCGTGATCCGCGGATGGTGTCGCTCATCGCGGTGATGACCTTCCTCCCCTGGCTGCTCTTCGGACTGATCGCGGGCGCCCTCGTCGACCGCATGGACCGGCGACGGGCCTTCCTGGCCAGCGACCTCGGGCGGGCGGCCATCGCGACGCTTCTCTGCGCCGCCGTGCTCAGCGGCCGCGCCGGCCTCTGGATGCTCGCCGCGGCGGCCTTCGCCCTGGGGACGCTGCAGACCATCTCGGACAGCTGCTTCACCGCGATGCTCCCCCAGGTGGTGCCGCGGGCCCGGCTCCCGCGCGCCAACGCCCGGCTCTCGGCCGCTCAGTCGGCGATCGGGCGGCTGGCGGGCTCCCCCGCGGGGAGCGCGCTCTTCGCCGTTCGCAGCGCCCTCCCCTTCGCGGTCGACGCCGCCTCCTTCGCCGTCGCCGCCGGATGCGTCGCCGCCACGCGGGTCGAACGGCTGCCGCGATCTCCGCAGCCCCGCAGCCTGCGCGGATTGCTCACGGACGTCGGCGAAGGCATGCGCCACCTCTGGCGCGCGACCCGAATTCGGACCCTGGTCATTACCGTTGCGGCGATGAACGCGGCCTCCGGTGCCCTCCAGGCGGTCCTCCCGCTCTTCGCGCTCTACGTGCTGCGGGTGCCCATCGGACGTTACGGATGGCTGAGCGCGACCACGGCAGCGGCCATGATCGCCGGCAATCTGCTCGCGGGGCGGATGCAGCGGAGCCTGGACGGCCTCGCCGTCGCCAGCGCCGCGGTGACCGTACAGGTCCTGGGCTTCGCCGCCATCGCCGCCGCCCACAGCGAGCTGCTGCTCTTCGTGGGCTTGGGGGTGAACGGTTTCACCGCAGGACTGTGGAACGTGCCCTCCACGTCGGTGTTGATGGCGGAGACCGCCCCCGCGTTCATGGGCCGAGTCAGCTCTGCCTATTCGACGATCGCGCTCGGCGCCGCCCCACTCGGCGCGCTGGTGGGCGGCGGCGCTGCAGCCGCATTCGGCTTTCGCGCGGTGTTCGGGGGAGGGGCGGTCATCGTCGCCGTCGCGGCCGCCGGGCTGATCCTTCTGAACCGGCCCTCGCTGCTCAGGGCCGCACGCGGAGATGCCGCCACCGGCAGCTCCGGATCACCGAGGTGATCTTGACCGCGGTGGAGGCAACTGCACTCGCGCCGCTCGCCGGCTCGCCGTCCGCACTCGACGCGTTGGAGTGGGGTGGTGCGTCCCTTTCCTTCCGGGCTGCGGCGTCCGTGGCGGGTTTGATCAGCGTCTCCGATGTGCGCCGGTGGATGGTGTCGACCACTCTTCGCTACCCGCAGTTCACGGTCATCGAGGACGGCGCCACGCTTCCCGCACACGCGGTGACGTGTGCACGGCAGGTCTTCGGCCGCTCCGAGCCCGGGTTCCCGGACGCGGAGGCCATCGGTGCGGTGGTCGCCAGGGGCGGCACTCTCCAGATCGGCCACATCGAGGACTGGGAGCCAGCGGTCGAGAGCGTGTGCGCCGGTCTGGCCCGCACCCTGCGAGCGCGTATCGGATGCAGCGTCTTCCTCACTGGTCCGTGGTGCACCGGTCTCCCAGTCCATCGGGACGACGTCCACCTGGTGGTGGTGCAGTTGGCGGGCAGCAAGCGGTGGGAACTCTTCGGTGCGCCGCCGGAGGGCGACTGGTCGCCCGGGTCCGTCGCGGAGCAGGGCCCGCCCGCGCGCGGTCGACCTTTGCCCGGGGGACGCGCTCTACGTCCCCCTCGGTCTGAGCCACCGGGCCCGTGCCGGTGCCCGCGGGTCGCTGCACCTGTCGATCACCATTCGCGAGCTCTCGGTCCGCGACGCCCTGTCCGCGCTGTCGACGTCGTTCGCCGAGCAGATGCCGCCGGGGGCGAGACTGACCGGGCATCACCGGTCGCGCCAGGCCGAGGTGCGCCGTCTCCTCGACCGTGTCGCCCACAGGGCGGAGGCCGCCGACGCCGCAGAGGTGCTCGCCGCACTGGAGAGAGCATGGGTGCGACCGGCCCCGAGGGCACCCGTCGCCCTCGACCAGGCTCTGTCGTGCCTTGCCGGCGCTGAGCCCGTACGGCCGCTACTCGGGGATGGGGAGGATGGGACGGATTAGGCGACGGACCCCTCTCTCGATCTCCGGTGCGGCGTCCGCCGCCCCGGCGGTAGGGTTTGGTCGCTACAACCGGTCAGGCGTGATCAGGATGAGCGGAGATGGGTGAGCACCGCGAGGACGCGGCGGTGGTCATCGGGTGCGCGCTGTCCGAGCTGCGTGACCTCGCCCGGGGAATCCGTCCAGCGATCCTCGCTGAGGCTGGGCTCGGTCCGGCCATCGAATCCCTGGCGGAGCGCTCCCCTGTCCCCGCAACGGTCAGGGTGACGCTGCCCTCGCGGCCCCCCGCCGTGGTGGAGTCGACGGTGTACTTCCTCGTGTCGGAATCGCTGGCGAATGTGGCGAAGCATGCTCACGCGTCACGGGTGACAGTGCGCGTGGAGCAGGTCGACCAGCGCCTGGTCGTGGGGATCACGGATGACGGAGTCGGCGGTGCCGACCCGGCGAGGGGTTCCGGACTCCGCGGGCTCGGCGACCGGCTCGCCGCTCTCGACGGCCGTCTGGAGGTGAGGAGCGTTCCCGGACAGGGGACCGAGGTGGTCGCCCAGGTCCCCTGGAAGGGGGCGACGGGAGCTCGTTTCGATCCAGGCGACGCCGGTTCCTCTCAACGTAGTCTGTCCCCCGCGGAGACGGGAGCCCCGCGTAGGGTGACGGATGCTCTCAGGTAGCGAGTGAGGGATCGGTTGCCGCTGCCATCGGTCTCGGTTCGACGAGCGCCCGCCGCGCTTCGATGTGACGGGCCGACCGCGTCGCGTTCTGGGCGTGGAGCGGCGGTGACGGAGCGGTGACCCGCCGCCATGGAGCAGGGTGCGTGACGTACACGTCCCCATGGCGGTTGCCCTCCGTGATCCTCCCCGGGCGTGCCGTCGAGGAGGCACGCTCGGAATGGACCCTCGCAACCCTTCGGCCCGGCCGGTGGTCGGCGCTCGTGCGCGACCTGCAGCCGCGCACCCGTTCCGGACCAGGGTGGCCGGGCGCTTCTCGGTCCGTCTCGTCGCCGGGCTGCTGGGTGTGTCGATCCCGGTCATGGTGGTGCTGAGCGTGGTCCTGACCCGCAGCGCCTCGTCGAGCCTGGAGGATGCGAGCGCCTCGGCGGCGCGGGCCGCTGCGGCGGCGAGCGCCCTGCGCGTCGACGACTGGGTCGGCGACCTCAAGGCGAGCGTGAGCGCCGTCGGGCTGGTCACCGGCGCCCACCTGAACGACGGCGCTCTGGCGGGCGAGCTTGCTCGATCGACGAAGCTCTATGACGACTTCGACCGCTTCGCAGTTCTGGACACCGCCGGACACCTCCGCGCCGCCGTCCCGGCCGACTCGCCGATCGTCGTGACCGGGCGCGAGACGTGGTTCCAGGCGGCGCTCGGCGGGCCGACGATCACCGACATCATGCGCGCCGGCGACGGGCTCGGCTGGTACGTCGCGGCCCCGGTGAAGGACGCCAACGAAGTCACGGTCGGCGTCGTGGTCGGCGATCTCAAGGAGCAGGCGCTCCAGAACCTCATCGGCAGCCGATCGGCGGGCGGCAACGTGCAGGTGCGCGCCTTCGATCGCGACCACCTGCTCGTGTTCAACTCGGCGCACACGGGGGCCGGCGACGACGCCACGCTGCTGGGGCAGGCCGGCTACCTCAGCACCCGTCTCGACGACACCACACTCGTGCGCGGCCTGACCGGTGAGACCGGCAGCACCCGGGTGGCGAGCTACTTCGGCCAGGATGTCATCGCCGGCTACGCCCCGGTGACCACGATCGGCTGGACGGTGGTCGCCACCCAGGACGCGGGGTCCGCGCTGCAGCCCGCGTCCGACCTCACCCGGCTGGCCGGGATGCTCGCGGTGGTCACCATGGGTCTCCTCGTCACGTTCGCGGTGGCCTTCGCACGCCGGACCACCCGGCCCATCCACCAGCTGTCCACGGCGGCGGCCAGGGTCGCGGAGGACGACCTCAGCG
>JAQBPH010000084.1:0-34012 GCA_028287625.1 Chloroflexota bacterium
AAGAGGGCGGAGGGGTCCGGCGACCACCATGGGTCCCCGGTCGGTGGCTCCAGGACGTCATCGACTGCGGGAGCCAGTCCATCGATGGCTGCCGTGATCGTGTCCATGGCCTCTGTCTCCCACCCCGCGTGGGAAAGGACGTATGCGCGGCACCGCGACCCGAGCGCCTGCGCCACCGGATCGCCGGTGCGCCGCGCCGCCGCTGCGCAGCGCTCGGCCGCGATCCAGGTGGTGGCATAGCTCTCACCCGCTCTGATGAGGTGTAGGCCGCCGTCTGGTATGCGTGGGACAGCCATGTGAACGCTGCCACCTCGCGCTCGGTGTTCTCATCAGCCCGCGCCGCTGTCTCGGCGTCCACGATGAGCGTGGCGAGCAGTGGGCCCAGCTCTGCGTAGCGGCATTGCCGGCGCAGGGATTCGGCATCCTCCAGCCGCGTGGTCATCCTGCCGAGGTCCGGCTCGCCCCCGGTGAGCCGCCACGGGTCTCTGCGCAGGACCCTCACCACCTCGTGGACCCCGTTCACAGCTCCGCTCTCGGTCCGCTCTCGCCTCCGGGGGACCTCGATGAGGTCCATGGGGTCGACGCCCAGCACGTCCGCGACGGTGATCAGGCAGCGCAGGCTGTCCGGCGCTCGCTCCCCCCTCTCCACCTGGCTCAGCCAGCTCACAGAGACGCCGGCCAGTCCGGCCAGGACCTCCTGCGTCATCCCCAGCCGCTGGCGGTACAGCCTGATCCGCTGCCCACTCATCAACGCTCCATCCTCCTGAAGGTAGGAGTCTACGGTAGGGGGCAGGGAACGGTCGACGGTTGGCGTCACCCTCCCTCGGGGCGATGTCCCAGGCTGGTGTCTCAGGGTTTGGCGCCTGCGCTGACACCTGCGGCCGCGCGAGGCCCGACGCCAACTTGCGATAGCGCCGCCGCCGATGTTGCCTTCCGCCTGATTGAACGGCGCGCCATCCGGAGTCCAGGAGCGCCTGCGCGCCGCGACAATCGGCGGCGACTGCCGGTGGACAGGCTGTGCACGCCTCGCAGCGAGCCCGGCAGCCTGCGCATGCACGACGGCGGAGCAGATTTCTGACCGGGGATCGTCGCCTGGGCTCAGCCCTCGAGTACGTAGCGACCGGGGGCGGGGTCGAGCGGCTTGTGTCGCCGGCTCCCGAGGCGCGCGGACGCGGGACGCTCCTCCCCGGATCGGGCGAGGATCCACTCCGCCCAGTGATCCCACCACGTGCCCGGCCGCCGCTCCGACTGCGCCCGCCACTCCTGCGGGTCGGGGCCCGGTGGCGGGCCGACGAAGTAGTGGGCCTTGGGGTTGCCGGGCGGGTTCACCATCGTCTGGATGTGGCCCGTGTGGGAGAGCACGAAGGTGGTCGGCCCGGAGAAGAGCTGGGTGGCCCGGTAGCAGCCCTCCCAGGGCGTCAGATGGTCGGAGAGGCCGCCGGTCACGTAGGTCTCGCAGGTGACCCGGGCGAGGTCCACCGGCGTACCGAGGACCTCGATCGCGCCGGGATGGACGAGGGAGTTCTCGGCGAAGATCTGCAGGAACTGCGCGTGGAGGGCGGCGGGGAGGTTGGTCCTGTCGGCGTTCCAGGCGAGGATGTCGAAGGCCGGCGGGTTCTTTCCCATCAGGTAGTTGTTGACCCAGTAGTTCCAGACCAGATCGTTGGGCCGCATCCAGGTGAAGACTGCGGCAAGGCTCTGCCCGTCGAGCACTCCGGTGCGCGCCGAGCGAGCCCGGGCGACGGCGAGCAGCGGCCGGGAGTTGAAGACGCCGACCATGGCGGGCACGTCGAAGTCGAGCAGGGTGACGCCGAAGCTGGCGCTGTGCACCCGGTCGGGGGCACGCAGCGCCAGGTGGCTCAGCACGGTGGAGGCGAGGACCCCCCCGGCGCATATGCCGAGGAGGTTCACGCTGTCGCTGCCGGTGATCTCTCGCGCCGCGTCGATCGCGGTCACCATCCGCTCCGCATAGGTGTCGAGGTTCCATCCGCCCTGCTGGGCGACAGGATTGCGCCAGCTGATCGCGAAGAAGGTCAGGCCACGCGAGACCGCGTGCTCGACGAAGCTGCGCTGCGGCGCCAGGTCCATGAAGTAGTACTTGTTGATCTGGGGGGTCACCATGACCACCGGCCGGCAGCGCACCTGTGAGGTCGTGGGGCTGTACTGGAGGATCTCGCAGACCTCGTCCCGGTACACCACCGCCCCAGGGCTGACCGCAAGGTTCTCGCCGACGCGAAACGAGCTGGAGTCCACCTGCGAGGGCATGCCACGGTTGTGACGGACGTCGGAGAGGAGGTGGCGGAGTCCCTCGACGAGGCTGCCGCCTCCGGTCTCGACGGCGCGCTTCAGCGCCGCGGGGTTGCCGAGCACGGTGTTGGTGGGGGCGGCGGCCGAGGTCAGCACGGTCACGGCGAACCGGGCACGCTCTCGAGTCCGCCAGTGGACGTCGGCGCGCTCCACCAGCTCCTCCAGGGTCCGGCACCAGGTCAGGTAGAGCTGCATCAGTCGCCGGTACCCGGGGTGCTCCTGCCAGGTGGGATCGGCGAATCGCCAGTCACCGCGGTCGGCGCCCGTCCCGCGGCCGGCCAGGACACGCACGGAGTCGGCGCCGAGGCCCAGGCCGGCTCGCGCCAGCGTGCGGCCCCGGCCCAGCGTTCGCCAGGTCGCGCCCAGGACGCTCCCCAGCGCGAGCGTCCCCGCATCCTCGGCGCCGCCCAGGGCGGTGGGGTCGCCGGGGACCGGCGTGTCGTCGCCGGAGTTGCCGTGGTGGATGGGGGGATTCGCCGGAGGTGCTGCCTTGCTCATCGAGTCTCCCGGGGCGCCTCACTTCGGTCCGTCAGGCGCCGGAGGGGCCTTAGTAAAGTCTAGTACAATAATATATGAAAATAGAGTTTAAAGGGCCTGGTCCCACCCCGAGGAGCACCCACCCATGAGCACTGCCGGCACCGCCACATCCGCCGTCCTCGCCGAGCGGCGTGACGGGGTTCTGGTCGTCACTCTCAACCGCCCGGAGGCACGCAACTCGGTGAACCCGGCGCTCGCGGCAGGCGTCGCCGCGGCGCTCGACGAGCTCGACGCCGACGACGGCCTGCATGTCGGTGTCCTGACCGGAGCCGGTCCGGGATTCTCCGCGGGGATGGACCTCAAGGCGTTCGTGCGCAACGAGTCGCCGTACGCCGGCGGCCGTGGCTTCGCGGGGATCTGCGAGCGGCCGGCCGAGAAGCCGCTCATCGCCGCCGTCGAGGGCTTCGCACTCGCGGGCGGACTCGAGATCGCGCTCGCCTGCGACCTCATCGTCGCCGCACGCGGGGCACATCTCGGCATCCCCGAGACCAAGCGCGGCCTGGTGGCCGCAGCCGGGGCGCTGATCCGCCTGCCCAAGCGCGTCCCCTACCACGTCGCCATGCATATGGCGCTGACCGGGGAGCCGATCAGCTCCGAGCGCGCGTACGCGCTGGGTCTCGTCGTCGAGCTCTGCGAGCCGGGCTCTGCGCTCGACGTCGCGCTGCGGCTCGCAGAGCTCGTCGCCGCCAACGCCCCGCTGGCGGTGCGGGCCTCGAAGCACGTGGTGCGCGCCGCCCTCGACTGGGACGAGGCGGAGGCATGGCGGTGTCAGCGGGACCTGCTGGAGGCGGTGCTGGAGTCCGACGATGCGCGCGAGGGCGCCCGGGCCTTCGCCGCGAAGCGCCCACCCCGGTGGCAGGGTTGCTGAGCCGGACCCTGATCCACGGTATGCTTGATTATCGAAGTCCCAACCTGTTATCCATCAGGAACCATGGCCAGAAGATCAGCAGCACGGACCTCGGACGTCGACGGCGCCGCCCCCGACCAGGCGCGCCGGCGGGCCGCCCGGCCCGACAGTGACCCCATGGAGTGGGTGCGCCGTCACTGGGAGCAGCAGTCGCTCCCCGACCCGGAGCGCTTCGCGGCCGCCGCCTCGCTGTTCCGGCTTCGAGAGGCCGTCACCTCGGAATTCGACCGGCAGCTGCGGCCGTTCGAGATCAATCGATCCATGTATCTGCTGCTGGCGACGCTCGCCATGTCACCGGACGGCGCGCGAAGGCTCAACTACCTGAGCAAGTACCTGCTGGTCCATCCCACCACGGTGACGCTGCTCGTCGACCAGCTCGAGAAGCGGGGGATGGCGCGGCGCATGCCCGACCCCAATGACCGGCGGGCGAGCCTCGCCACCCTGACGCCCGCCGGGCGGGCGGTGATGAAGGAGGCGTCGCGGGCGCTCGGCGAGGTGGGCTTCGGCCTCGGCGCCGTGAACAGCCGCGACCTGCGCCAGTTCGTCGAGTCGATGCGCACGGTGCGCGGCGCCATCGGGGACGTGGACACCCCGGCCAACACCTCAGGCTGACTCCACACGTCGGCCCGGGCGTTCAGGCGCACGGCGGCCAGGTCTCGCGGAGGCGGCGCTTGTCCACCTTTCCGGCGTCGTTGGCGGGTAGCTGATCGGTCCAGATCCACCACCGGGTGGGGATCTCGAAGTGCGCGAGACGTCCGGTGAGGAAGGCGGCGAGGCTCTCCTCATCGAGGGCGGACCCCCGCCGTGCCACCACGGCGGCGCCGACCTCCTCACCGAGATGGCCGTGCGGCAGGCCGACGACGGCGACGCTGGAGACACCGGGGTGCTCGAGCAGCACCGCCTCGACGTGGGGCGCGGCGATGTTCTCCCCGCCCCGGATGACGATGTCCTTGGACCGGCCGGTGAGATGGAGGAGGCCCTCCACCATTCGGCCGAGATCGCCGGTGTGGACGAAGCCCTCGCCGTCGATCACCTCGGAGGCAGACTCGCCCCAGTAGCCGAGCATCTGCCCGGGCGTGCGCACCAGGATCTCGCCGACGCCGCTGTCGTCCGGGCGGTCGACGCGCAGCTCGACGACCGCGAGCGGGCGCCCCGACGTGCCGGGGTGCCTGGCCATCGTCGCCCCCGAGGCCGCCGCCACGGTGCCAGCGGTCTCGGTCATCCCATAGACGGTCGAGATCCCACGGTCGGCGTTGGGGAAGGCCGCGCGAAGGCGCCCGACCAGCTCGGGGGGCACCGGCGCTCCCCCGAGGGAGATGGAGCGTACGCTGCCGAGGTCGCGCCCGGGCAGCGAGGGGTCGTCGAGCACGCGCAGCGCCATGGTGGGGACGGCGCCCCAGACGTCCACGCGCTCGCGCTCGATGAGGTCGAGCACCTGCCGGGGGTCGAAGCGTCCCTCGAGGAAGGCGAGGGTGCCGCCGGTCATCATCGCCAGCGACATGGCCTGGATGCCGCCGATGTGGAACAGCGGACCACTGAGCAGGCTGGTGACGCCGGGTTGGTCGTCGCGGAGCTGGTGAGGGAGGCGGCCGGAGACGGCGAGCAGGTTGTGCAGGTTCGCGATCACCGAGCGATGCGCGAGCGTGGCCCCCTTGGGCAGCCCGGTGGTCCCCGAGGTGAAGACGATCAGGACGGGATCGTGCTCGTCACCGGCGTCCTCGCCGGCATCGAGCGCCGCGCCTCGGGGGGCTGAGGCGACGAGGCCCTGCACCTCGGCGATCTCCATCGTCGCCGCCCCTCGCGGCACCTTGGCGAGGCGGCGGGGGTCGCCGATCACCAGTGCGGGCTCGACGAGGCGGACGGCATGGTCGACCTCCGCCTCGCTCCACCAGCCGTTGCCGGGCGCGAGCACCGCGCCGCAGCGCGGCGCCGCCCAGAACGACACCACCCACTCGGGGGAGTTGGCGGCGAGCAGCAGCACCCGGTCTCCGGGCCGCACGCCGCGCCGCCGCAGGGCGCCGGCCACGGTCTCCACAGCCTCGAGGAAGCCGCCGAAAGTCACGCGCCGTCCCCCCTGGACGAGGTGATCGCGCGCGCCCCACCGCGCCGCGTCCCCGAGCAGCTCGGGGAGCCGGTGGCGCCGGGGCTCGTACTGGAGAAAGGGGACTCCGCCCCCGGTCGAGCGGGCGATCCGGGTGCCCCAGGCGGAGGCGGTCGAGGGGTCGGACAGGGTGGTCATATCGGCAGAGTACTATATAGTTGACATCTAGAGTATTGTCCGGCTAGCATACGCCGCGAACAGCGAGATCGTCATTCCGGAGCCGGGCACCATGCCAGACCTGATCCAGGCCCATGAGCGCGTCAAGGACTTCGAGTGGGCTCCGTCCTACGCAGAGAAGCACGATCGCTACCCCACCAAGTACAGGATCCCGCGGAAGACCAAGGACCCCTTCCGCACCCTGATCCGCGACTACTGCACGATGGAGCAGGACAAGGACGATCGCCAGTACGGGGCCCTCGAGGACGTCCTCGCCCGGTCCAACATGCCGGCTCACGCCGAGCGCCGCTGGCTCGAGGTCCTGAAGATCGCCATCCCCTGCATCAACTTCGCCGAGGTCGGGGCGATGAAGTGCACCGCCCAGCTCGTCGACACCATCGAGAACGCCGAGCTGCGCCAGGGATACATGGCGCAGATGCTCGACGAGGTGCGGCACGTCAACCAGCAGCAGTATCTCACGCGCTGGTTCGCCAAGCACGCCGCCGACCCCGACGGCTTCGCCTACGGGACAAAGTTCAGGGGAACCGACCTCTTCGGTCGCGCCGCCCGCAGCTGCTTCGAGACCTTCTTCATGGGTGACCCCATCGAGTGCGCCCTCGCCCTGCAGGTGGTCGGTGAGACCGCCTACACCAACGCGTTCTTCGTCCCCCTGACGGAGATCGCCGCGCTCCAGGGTGACCAGGCCTCGCCGAGCGTCTTTCTCAGCATCCAGTCGGACGAGACCCGGCACATCGCCAACGGCTACAGCACCCTGGCCGCCGCGGTCTCCGAGCCGGACAACCATCGCTTTCTCCAGGACGACTTCGACCGGGCCTTCTGGCGGGTTCACTCCTTCGCCGATCCGTTCCTCTCCGTCACCTACGACTACTTCCAGACCCACCGGACGTCCAGCTACCTGGAGAAGTGGAACGAGTGGATTGCACAGGACTGGGTGGGCTCGTACATCTCGAAGCTCGAGCCCTTCGGCCTGAAGGTGCCGAGCAGCTACGCGCTGGCCCAGGAGCGGATGCCCTGGGTCGGTCACACCGCCGCCATGGTCGGCTGGGGAGGGTGGCCGCTGTTCTTCTATCGCTTCGAGGAGCTTCGCGAGCCCGATTTCGAGTGGATGGAGGGCAAGTATCCGGGCTGGTACGACCAGTACGGCTGGTTCTGGGAGGGCTTCCGCGAGCTCACCGAGCCGGGCTCGGGCAACCCCTTCAACCTCTTCCCGGAGATGCCGCCGCTGTGCCGGGTGTGCCAGATGCCGTGCGTCTTCCCCCGACTCGACGACAACAGCATCCGCATCCTCGAGCACGAGGGCCGGCGTCACGCCTTCTGCTCCGCGCCGTGCGAGCTCTTCTTCCACCAGGATCCGGGACGGTACCTCGGCTACAAGACCTTCTGGGAGCTGTGGCACGGGCACGGCCTCGACGAGTACATCGTCAAGTGCGGCCTGCTGCGCGCCGACGGGAAGACGCTCATCGGCCAGCCGCACAACTCGGACGACCCCAGGATGATGTGGACCCTCGAGCACATCAAGGCGCTCGACCACGAGATCAGGGATCCGCTGCAGAACCCCGACTCCATCTACCTCGCCTGATCGAGCGCAGGACCGTGACGATGACATACACCACGCCCGGCGGGGCGCCTGCCAAGGCGCCCCGCGACCACCTCTACATCACGCCGCGCAAGCGCCGCCTCTCCGAGTACGAGGCGGTCACCTGCTACACCCAGCCGGGCCCGGACGCCTTCGACATCGAGGGGTGGTTCACCCTCGGCCCCGGCCCCGAGCACCGCACCGCCTGGCGGAAGGAGTCGACCCGCCTGGCCCATCCCCACTGGTGGGACTTCCGCGACCCCGCGCAGCAGTGGCAGCGCACCTACGTGCGCATGCAGGCCGAGCAGGAACGGTCGATCGAGCGGGCCACCGAGGACGCCGCCAGCGCCGGCGCCTTCGCCGACGTCGACGCCGCCTGGCTGCAGGACGTCATCGCCGGCCACTACCGGATCTGGTCGTTTTTCGAGTACGCCCTCTTCCGCGCCTTCGCGGTGGCCTCGCGCGAGGCGCTGTCGGACACCCTGGGCAACGTGCTCTGCTTCCAGGGCTTCGACCACATGCGCCACGCCCAGGCGGCGGTGCTGTACCTCATGAGCCTCGAGGAGAGCGTCGAGGGCTTCCTCGACCAGGGCGCCAAGGAGCGGTGGCTGGACGACCCCGCCTACCAGCCGATGCGCGCCCTCGCGGAGCGGCTGATGCTCAGCACCGACGACTGGGGCGAGCTGGCGGTGGCGGTGAACCTGGTGGTGGCTCCGATCCTCTCCGAGATGAGCATGAGCCAGCTGGTGCGGCGCGGCGGCCCCCACCGCGGCGACTCGGTGACCCCCTTCATCGTCAGCACCACCGAGCGCGACCGCCGGCGGAACCTCGCCTACACCGAGGAGCTGGTGCGGATGGTCACCACCGAGAGCGTCGAGGCCGCTGCGGCGAACCGCGACGTGATCGCCGGCTGGATCGACGACTGGACGCCGCCGGTGCTCGAGGCCGCCCGGGCGCTGCGCCCCGCCTTCGAGCAGGCCCGGGTCGACGTGGTGAGCTTCGACGGCGCGCTGGCCGCGGCGCTGCAGGCGCAGCGCGAGGTGGTGGAAGCGCTCGGCCTGTCACCGGTGGCGGTCGCACGGAGCATCGGGGGAGGCCCCCGAGGATGAGCACCACGATCAGCGGCCCCAGCACGAAGGTCGCCCTCGGGCTGATGAAGAGCGAGGAGGCGGACGCGACCATCGAGGTGATGGAGGCGAAGTACCCCGACGCCCAGGTGCACGACTTCGGCACCTACTGGAAGATCGAGGGCGAGGGTGAGCTGCGCGTCGAGATGGACGACATCTCCGAGGCGCTGGGGCGGCCGGTCCAGCTGAGCCAGTGGCTCGTGATCATGGCCACCTTCGTGGGACGAGCCCACACCGGCGGTGACCATTTCCTGGTCACCTCGGAGATGAGCTACCTCGAATGACCGCCGTCTATGAGGTCCGGCTCACCCCGGACGGACGCAGCTTCACCGTCGCCGACGGCGAGACCGTGCTCGCCGCGGCGCTGCGCCAGGGGATCGGCCTGCGCCACGGGTGCCTGCACGGCAACTGCTCGACCTGCAAGTACCACCTCGTCGACGGCGAGGTCGACTTCGGCATCGCCTCGCCGTACTCCCTGCCCCCGGGTGAGCGCGAGGAGGGCTGGGCGCTGCTCTGCTGCGCGACGCCGCTCTGCGACCTCGAGATCCGCAGCTCAGCGGTGACCGACCCGCGGCTGCGTCCCGCCTTCGTGCCCGAGGAGAGGCGCGCGACGGTGACCGGGGTCGATCACCTCGGCGGGGCGCTCTGGCGCCTGCGCGTCGAGCTCGACCACGCGCTCCCCTTCCACGCCGGACAGTACGTGCAGCTCGGCGTCCCGGGGCATCCCGGCGACTGGCGCGCGTACTCCATCGCCAGCGCGCCGTCGCGTCAACCGGAGGCCGAGTTCGTCATCAAGCGGATCGAGGGAGGCCGCTTTTCCGGGGCGGTCGACCGTCTGGCGCCGGGCACCGAGCTGCCGCTGCGCGGTCCCTACGGGATCAGCTACCTGCGCGAGGGTGAGGGTCCGGTGCTGCTGATCGGCGGGGGCTCGGGGATCGCCCCCATCCTCGCCATCCTCGAGGACGCCGCCGATCGCGACGACCCACGCTCCTTCCTCCTCGTGCAGGGGGCACGCATCGACGCCGAGGTGGTGCTCGCCGGCAGGATCGCCGCGCTGCGCCTGCGGATGCGCGACCTCACCCACATCCCCACCGTCGAGGAGCCCGGCGCCGGTTGGGATGGCGCGGTGGGCCGCGTCACCGCCGTTCTGCAGCGCCACCTCGCCGACGCCAGCCCCTACGACGCCTACCTCTGCGGCAACCCCCCGATGTGCGACTCCGTCAGCCTGCTGCTCGAGGCCAAGGGCATCGGCGAGGCCAACCTCTTCTTCGATCGCTTCTACGCGGCGGTGTAGCCGTGCGTCGGAACCACCCACCCGGGAGATGACAGCCATGGCAGTGGAGACACGTCCGCGGCGCGCGGAGCTCGACCTCGTCGACCGCCTGCCTCACCGCCTGCTCATCGGCGGGCGGTGGGTCGAGGCGCAGAGCGGGGCCACCTTCGACACCGTCGACCCGGCGACCGGCGAGGTGCTCGCCAGTGTCGCCGCAGGCGCACGTGCGGATGTCGACGCGGCGGTGCAGGCGGCGCGGCGCGCGTACGAGGAGGTCTGGCGGAGCCTCTCCCCAGCGGCGCGCGGGCGGCTCCTGATCCGGCTCGCCGAGCTCATCGAGGAGAACGTCGAGGAGCTCGCCGCCCTCGAGACCCTCGACGTCGGCAAGCCGCTCACCGAGTCGATGTACGTCGACATGGGGATCACCAGCGAGGTCTACCGGTACTTCGGCGGCTGGACAACCAAGATCTGCGGCCAGACGCTGCCGGTGTCGCCCCCGGTGGGATCGGCCTTCGTCTACACGCGCCGGGAGCCGCTGGGCGTGGTCGGAGCCATCGTGCCCTGGAACTTCCCCATGACACTGACCGCGCTCAAGCTCGGTCCGGCGCTGGCGGCGGGGAACACGGTGGTGCTCAAGCCCGCCGAGCAGACGCCGCTGACGGCGATCCGTCTCGGGCAGCTGGTCCAGGAGGCGGGCTTCCCCGACGGGGTCCTGAACATCGTGACCGGCCTCGGACACGAGGCGGGAGCGGCGCTCGCCGAGCACCCCGGCGTGAACAAGGTGGCGTTCACCGGGAGCACGTCGGTGGGGCGCCGGGTCCTGCAGGCCTCCGTCGACAATCTGCACCCCGTCCAGCTCGAGCTGGGAGGGAAGAGCCCGAACATCATCCTCGCCGACGCCGACCTCGATGCGGCGGTCCAGGGGTCGCTCTTCGCGATCTTCCTCAACCAGGGCCAGATCTGCTGCGCGGGCTCGCGGCTCTTCGTCCACGCCTCCGTCCACGACGAGGTCGTCGAGCGCCTGGCATCGCTGGCAGAGGGCGTGGTTCTCGGCCACGGCCTCGACGCCGAGACCGAGATGGGGCCGCTGGTCTCCTCCGGGCAGCGCGACCGGGTGCACGCCTACGTCGAGGACGGGGTTCGCGCGGGGGCGACCTGCAGGATCGGCGGAGAGGCGCCGGGCGGCGAGCTCGCCGCCGGCTACTTCTACCGGCCCACGCTGCTGACGGGCGTGCGCGACGAGATGCGGGTGGCGCGAGAGGAGATCTTCGGCCCGGTGCTGACCGTCATGCCCTTCGAGGACGTCGACGAGGTGGTCCGGCGCGCCAACAGCTCGTGCTACGGGCTGGCCGCGGGCATCTGGACCAGGGACATCGGCCACGCCCACCGCATCGCCAACCAGCTGGAGGCGGGCACGGTCTGGGTCAACACGTACAACATGTTCGACCCCACCGCGCCCTTCGGCGGCTACAAGGACTCCGGCTTCGGCCGCGATCTCGGCGAGGACGCAGTGCTCGCCTACACCCAGACCAAGTCGGTCTGGATCAACCTGGACTGAAGGAGACTGATATGGCGACATTCAAGGATGCGGCCGACGTTGACGCGCACATCGGGCAGATCTTCCGCGAGGCCGTCGGTGACCCGGAGCTGGGACCGAGGTTCGCCGAGTCCGGCGTCGTCCTCAAGCTCCACTACACCGAGCCGACCTGCACGATGACCGCGGACTTCCCGAGCTCCGCGATCCACTTCGACGACGACTCGGCGCCGGCTCCGAACGTGGAGATGTTCATGAAGGCGGACGTGGCGCACCGCTTCTGGCTGGGCAGGGTGAACATCGCCGCGGCGCTCGCCAAGGGCGAGATGCGGGCGAAGGGTCCGATCCCCAAGATCCTCAAGATGGTGCCCCTTGCGAAGAGCGTCTTCCCGCGATACACCGAGCTCTGCGAGAAGATTCCCGTCCAGGTGTCATGAGCGGCGCCGCCCCCGGAGCCGCCCGACCGCGGGCGGCACCGGGAGGTGCGCGCGCTCTGCGTACAGTGGGTCCGGTGGACCTTCACATCGGTCGGCGGGGCCAGGGGCCGCCCGTCGTCCTCACCCACGGGTTCGCCACCTCGAGCGAGGTCTGGGCGCGCCAGGTGGAGGCGCTGGCCGGCTCGCACAGCGTGGCCACCTGGGACCTCCGCGGGCACGGCCGCTCGGCCCCGCCCCAGGGACCGTACACGCGGGAGGCGGCGCTCGCCGACCTGGCGGCGGTCGTGGTGCAGGCGGGAGCGCCCGCCCTGCTCGCCGGCCACTCGGTGGGCGGCTACCTCTCGCTGGCGCACGCACTCGCCCATCCCGAGACGGTGGCGGGGCTGGCGATCCTCTCCGCCGGCCCCGGCTTCCGCAACCCGACCCGTCGCGACGCCTACAACCGCAGCGTCGAGAGGGTCGCCGAGCGCAGCGGCTTCCCGCTCGAGGTGGCCGAGGTGGCCATCCAGCACGACTCCCTGGTCATCGACGGCCTCGCCGCCATCACCTGTCCGGTGCTGATCGTCGTCGGCGGCGCCGACCTGCCGGTGTACGTGGCGGGTTCGCGCCACCTCGCGGACAACCTCCCCGACGCCCGGCTCCTCGAGGTCCCGGGCGCCGGGCACGACGTGCACCTCGACCGCCCGGGCGAGGTCTCCGACGCGCTGACGGCGCTGAGCCGGCGGATCTGGTGCCCCGGCCGCTGACCGCGCCGCGGTACGTGCCACCCGGCCAGTCCTGCGTGCTGCTGGCCGGGTAGGATCGACCCCTCATCAGCCCTGAGGGACCGGGAGACGAGGCCATGCCGGAGTTCCCAGCGATCACCCATGTCGCCGTGACCGTCAGCGATCTCGACCGCAGCCGCGCCTGGTATCAGCGCCTTCTCGGCTCCGACCCGGTGCTCGACGAGGACACCGGGCCGTTCCATCACGTGGTCTGGCTGCTGGGCGGGACGCTGCTCGGGATCCATCAGCACACCAGTCCCTCGAGCGCCGAGCCCTTCGACGAGCTGCGACCCGGCCTCGACCACATCGCCTTCGCCTGCGCCAACCGCTCCGAGCTGGAGGGCTGGCAGGGCCGCCTCGACGAGCTCGGCATCGCCCACGGCGGGATCGTCGACGCGCACTACGGGTCGGGCCTGTCCTTCCGCGATCCCGACAACATCGCGCTCGAGTTCTTCGCGCCGCCGAGCTAGAGGACCGGGCTCAGCCCAGCCCGTCGGCTCGCCCGATGATCTCCTTCATGATCTCGGTGGTTCCGCCGAAGATGCGGGTCACCCGGGCGTCCGCGTAGGCGCGGGCGATCGGGTACTCGAGCATGTAGCCGTACCCGCCGTGGAGCTGCACGCATCGATCGACGACCCTGCCCTGCAGCTCGGTGCACCACCACTTGGCCATCGCCGCCTGCTCGGCGGTGAGCGCGCGCGTGCACTGCGCCTCGATGCAGCGGTCGAGGAACACCCCGGCGATCTCCACCTCGGTGCGCATCTCGGCGAGGGCCTGCCGGGACTGCTGGAAGGTCCCGATCGGCCGGCCGAAGGCACAGCGCTCCCTCACGTAGGCCAGCGTCCACTCCAGGGCGGCGCGCGCGGCCGCCACCGCGGTGACCGCGATGGAGAGCCGCTCCTGGGGGAGGTTGGAGACCATGAGGGCGAACCCCTGTCCCTCGGCACCGAGCAGGTTGTCCACCGGCACCTCGACCTCGTGGAAGAAGAGCTCCGCGGTGTCCTGGGCGTGGAGGCCGAGCTTCTCCAGGTTGCGGCCGCGCTCGAAGCCCGGGGCGTCGCGCTCGATGACGAGGAGGCTGATGCCACCGTGCCGCTGGTTCGCGTCCGTCCGCACCGCGGTGATCACCAGGTCGGCGTTGATCCCGTTGGTGATGAAGGTCTTGGAGCCCGACACCACGTAGTGGTCGCCGTTGCGCACCGCCCGGGTCTGCAGGCCGGCGCCGATGCCCTGGGTCTCCTCGTTGACGACGACGTTGAAGCGGAAGTCGTCGGCGCCCGCCCCGCCGTGCTCCTCGGGCACGCCCATGGCGAGGAAGCCGTGCGCGCCCGCCCGCCGGAAGAGGTCGCGCGGGACGATCCCGTCGCGCTCCCATCGATCGTAGTGGGGCACGACCTCGCGCTCGAGGAAGCGCCGGAAGCTGTCGCGGAAGTCCTCGTGCTGTTCCTCGAACAGCGACCGCGGCATCGTCACGGGATTGGGCACGGCGTCAGACCATGGTGAAGCCGCCGCTCACGCTGAGAACCTGACCGGTGATCCAGTCCGCCAGCGGAGAGGCGAAGAAGAGGACGGCGCCGGCGATGTCCTCGGGACGTCCCAGCCGCCCCAGCGGGTAGGCGCGGGCCAGCTTCTGCTCACCGCCGACCTGCGCGATGAAGTCCGCGGAGCCCGGGGTGACCGTGGTGCCCGGGGAGACGCCGTTGACGGTGACCCCCTGACGTCCCACCTCGCGTGCCAGCGACTTGGTGAAGCCGACCAGCGCCGCCTTGGCGCTGGCGTACGCCGCCATGTGCGCCTCGCCGACGCGACCCGAGTCGGAGATGATGTTGACGACGCGCCCTCCCGGCTCGGCGCAGAGGTCGGTGAGCACCGACCGGGTCACGTTCATGGCGCCGGTCACAGTGACCGCGAAGACGTGCTCGATCTCCGCGGGCGAGGTGTCGGCGAAGGGCTTGATGGTCCACGTCGCGGCGTTGTTCACGACGATGCGGACGGGGCCGAGCTCCGTGGTGATCCGGCCGACCCCGTCGCGAACGCTCGCCTCGTCGGCGACGTCGAGCCGCACCGCGATCGCCCGTCCCCCCAGGGCGGTGATCTCGCCGGCCACCCGCACGGCGGCCGGCTCGAAGAGGTCGGCGACGGCGACGAGGGCGCCGGCCCTGGCCAGGATCCCGGCGATGGCCTCACCGATGCCGCTGCCGGCCCCGGTGACCAGGGCCACGCGTCCGGCGAGGTCGATGGGAACCCCCGCGGTTCCATGTGCTCCGTTGTTCACAGCGTCGCGTCCTCCATCACATGCACGGCGTTGCCGCGGTCGGTCGCCGCAGCAGAGACAGGACCTCGGCCACCCCCGCCACCGCGGCGGCGGGGTCGCCGGTCTGGGGGACGAGGTTGAGCGTGCTGCACCCGGCCTCGAGGTAGGCGGCGACGAATGCAGCGACCTCCTCCGGGGTGCCGTACGGGCACCAGCGCTCGAAGGCGTCGAAGGGGGGCCCGTACAGCTCCTCCATGGCGGCGGACAGGTGGCGGCGCGCATCGTCACGGCTGGTTCCGAGGCCGCACCAGACGCTCATCCCGTGCTGCCAGCGCACCGTCCCGCGGTTCGCCGCGGCGGCATGCTCGCCGACCTCGGCGATCGCCTGCGCGAACCGCTCCTGCGAGACCCAGATGCCGAGCCAGCCGTCACCCAGCCGTCCCGCGCGTCGCAGGGCCGCGGCCGAGCGCCCACCGACCATCAGGGGGATCGGAGGGTCGGGCGCGGGCAGGACGCGCACGTCGGAGAGGTCGAAGAACTCGCCGGCGAAGCTCACCGCCTCTCCGGCGAGAAGCGGGCGAAGGATGCCCAGGGCCTCGTCGGTGCGCCGGCCCCGGGTGCGGGGATCGACCCCGCACGCCTCCATCTCGGCGCGGTCCTCGCCGCCCAGTCCCACGCCCAGGGCGAGACGGCCGGGGGCGAGCTCGGCGAGCGTCGCCAGCTGCCGCGCCACCGGGACGGGATGGCGGAGGCCCAGGAGGTAGACGGCGACGTCGACGCCCAGGGTGTCGTGCGCGGCCAGGATGGAGGCCGCCGACACCAGGCCGTCGGAGCCACCGCCGCCCCGGAAGCTCACGTGGTCCGCCACCACCAGGTGGTCGACGCCGGCGGAGGCGATCTCGTCGAGCAACCGGCGGCGTGCCGCCGGGGTCGCCGCCGCCCACTCGTGGTGGAGGATGGTGATCCCGAAACGAACGGTCTCGTTGCTCATAATGTCTATGACTATATAATATAGAAATGGATCATGTCCACCGCGCCGCCGTGGTCGGCGCCGAGGAGACCACCGTGAGCTTCGTACCGACCGAGGAGCAGGAGGAGCTGCGCGCGACGGTGCGGCGGTTCCTCGAGGAGCGGGCCCCGATGACCGAGGTCCGCCGGCTGATGGACACCTCCACGGGATACGACCGCGAGGTGTGGTCCCGGATGGGCGGCCAGCTGGTGCTGCAGGGCCTCCACATCCCCGAGGAGTGCGGCGGCCAGGGTTTCACCGTCGTCGAGCTGGCGCTGGTCCTCGAGGAGATGGGCAGGGCTCTCCTCTGCGCCCCCTTCCTCGCCTCCGCGTGCCTGGGGGCGAGCGCCATCCTCCACGGCGCGACCGAGGAGCAGAGGCGTGCGCTCCTCCCCGGCATCGCGTCGGGCGAGGTCGTCGCCACGCTCGCCCTCGCCGAGGAGAGCGGCCGCTGGGACGACGGCGGCATCGCCCTGCAGGCATGGCCCGACGGCGGAGGGTTCCGTCTCGAGGGCACCAAGTCGTTCGTCCTCGACGGGCACATCGCCGACCGAGTTCTGATCGCCGGCCGCCGTCCGGGGTCGTCCGGCCCCGACGGGATCTCGCTCTTCCTCGTCGAGGGTGAGCCGGCGGGTCTCGAGCGCAGCCTGCTTCCCACCCTCGATCAGACCCGCAAGCTCGCGTGCCTGCGCTTCTCGGGGGTGCGCGCGACGCTCCTCGGCGAGGAGGGGGCGGCCTGGCCGGCGCTGACCACCGTCCTCCACGAGGCGGCGGTGTGCCTGGCGGCGGAGGCGGCGGGGGGAGCCCGGCGCTGCCTCGAGAGCGCCGTCGAGTACGCCAAGGTCCGCATCCAGTTCGACCGCCCCATCGGGTCGTTCCAGGCGATCAAGCACCGCTGCGCCGACCTGCTGCTCGACGTCGAGCAGGCCACGTCCGCCGCCCATCACGCCGCCCTCGCGGCCGCCGAGGGTGCGGCCGAGCTTCCCGTCGTGGCCAGCCTCGCCAAGGCGTACTGCACCGAGGCGTACAGCCGCGTCGCCACCGAGAACATCCACATCCACGGGGGCATCGGCTTCACCTGGGAGCACGACGCCCACCTCCACCTGCGCCGCGCGCGGTCCTCCGAGGTCCTGCTCGGCGATCCCGCCCACCACCGCGAGCTCGTCGCCCGCGGGATGATCGGCGCTACAGCCGCTCGATGACGGTGCCGGTCCCCAGTCCGCCGCCGCAGCACATCGTGATCAGCGCGTAACGGCCCCGGGTGCGCTCCAGCTCCGCGAGCGCCTTGGTGATCAGGATCGCCCCGGTGGCCCCCAGCGGGTGGCCGAGGGCGATGGCGCCGCCGTTGGGATTCACCCGGTCCATGTCGGGATGGCATTCGCGGGCCCAGGCGAGAACGACCGAGGCGAAGGCCTCGTTGATCTCCACCACGTCGATGTCGTCCATGCTCAACCCGGTCCGCTGCAGCAGCAGCGAGGTGGCGTCGATGGGACCGGTGAGCATGAGCTCGGGGTCGACCCCGACCAGGCAGGAGTCGACGACGCGGGCGCGCGGTCGCAGCCCGAGGCTCTCGGCGCGCTCGGCGCTCGCGAAGAGCACCGCGGCGGCGCCGTCGGAGATCTGGGAGGAGGAGCCGGCGGTGTGAATCCCGTCCGGTTGCATCACCGCCTTGAGCTGCGCGAGAGCCCCGGCGTTGGTCTCCCGCATCCCCTCGTCGCGGGCGATGGTGCGCACGCCGCCATTCGGTCTGCCCTCCGAGTCGAGCTCCGGGGCCTCGACCGCGAGCACCTGCGCGTCGAAGCGGCCCTCGGCCCATGCCCGAGCCGCGCGCCGGTGCGAGGTCAGCGCCAGCTGATCGGCCTCCTCACGGCTCACTCCCCAGGTCGCCGCGATCCGCTCCGCCGCCTCGAACTGGGAGGTGAACGCGTGATGCTCGAAATAGCTCTTGGGGATGGGGCGGCCGTAGCCGAGCTCCTTGCGGAAGTTGGCCCCGATGGGCAGCCGGCTCATCACCTCGACGCCACAGCCGACGGCGATGTCGACGACGCCGCTCGCGACCAGGGCGGCGGCGAGACCCGCCGCCTGCTGCGAGGAGCCGCACTGAGTGTCGACGGTGGTGGCCGCGACCCGGGTGGGCAGGCCTGCAGCGAGCCAGGCGGTGCGGGTGACGTTGAACGACTGCTCGCCGACCTGGGTGACGCAGCCGCCCACCACCTGGCCGACGGCATCCGGCTCGACGCCGGCGCGCCTCAGCAGCTCGAGCTGGGCGCGACCCAGCAGCTCGGCAGGGTGGACGCCGGCCAGGCCGCCGCCACGCCGCCCCACGGCGGTGCGGACCGCCTCGACGATCACGGTTTCTCTCATGGACAAAATTATAGAGTAATAGACCAGTAGGACGCCTTCTGAAGATCGTGCCGTCCCGGGGCGCCCAGATACGCGTACTCGATAGTTGACATATAGAGTATCGTCGGCTAGGGTACGGAGCGGCAGGGTTCCGGAAATTTCGAGGCCGGAACCGCCGGACCTTGGGAGGCCAGAGAAGAGATGGTGAGAAGCACGCAGCAGGCCTGGGAACAGGAAAAGGAACCAACGGTGTCACGGGGTTGGGATTATCGATGGCAGCAGGTGTTCGCCCTCAGCGGCGGGGCGGGCGTGGTCCTCTGTCTGCTGGCGTGGGAGGTTTTCTGGCCTCAGCCGCCGGACTTTGCCATGTCGGGGACTCAGACCGCGCACTACTATGCGAGCCACCAGCACGGCATGTTGATCGGAATCACGCTGTCCGCGATCGGTATGCCGTTCCTGATCGCGTGGACGATCCAGCTCGGTGCGATGCTCCGCCGGCTCGAGGGCGGCTCGGGCCTGGTGGCGATTGTCGCCACGGTCGGGACCGTCTCGATCCCGATCCTGCTGGCGTTCGACTGTGCCGTCTGGGCCGTGGCGGCGTACCGGCCCGAGGTGACCAGCCCAGACGTCACCCGCGCGTTCAGTGATCTCGGATGGATCTCCTCGATGTTGATCTGGCCGCCACTCGCCGCGGGCATGGCCCTGACCGGAGTCATCATCTTCAGAACGCGACGGAAGGTCGGTGCTTTCCCGGCATGGGCCGGTTGGCTCAGCTACCTCGCGGCAATCGTGGAGCCGGGCCAGGCGGTCATCATCTTTTACAAGAGCGGGCCGTTCGCGCCGAACGGAGCCTTGAGCTGGTACCTGGCGGTGTTCACCTGGGGACCGTGGATCGTGTTCCTGAGCATTCACATGGCGAGGATGCTTGCCCGGCAACACCGCATCGGATCCGAGGACCGCGGAAGCGCGCTGAGCGTCGCCGCTGCTGGTTGAGGTGTCGTCTGCCGGGTGAGGGCAGCCCAAGGACCGGCGCGGGGTACCCCGCGCCGGTCCTTGCTCATTAAGTGCCAATACTATATAGTTGATGACTAGAGTAATAGTCCGCGAGCTCGAGGACCCAGCACGATGACCGACGCCGCCGAAGCCCTCATGCCCGAGGCCAGCCTCACCGTGGAGCTCATCGAGAGCATGCGAGCCCGGGCAGGTACGGAGCTGCGCATCGAGCACTCGATCTTCAACGAGGTGGCCACCCGGCTGGCCGCGGTCAAGTTCGCCGACGGCATCGGTGACATCAACCCACTCTGGACGGACCCCGAGCACGCCCTGCGCTCGCCCTACCGGGGGCCGGTGGCTCCGCCCACCTTCGTCATCGGCTGCTTCTCGGGGATCCAGTTCGGCTGGCCGGGGCTGGGCTCCTTCCACTCCTCGACACGGATCCGCTTCCACCGCCCGGTGTACTGGCACGACACCATCACGCCGACCTGCCGCTACGTCGGCTTCGACGGTCCCAAGCGCAGCGCCTTCGCCGACCAGATGGTCATCGACCACTTCGCCAACCGCTACACCAACCAGCTCGGCGAGCTGGTGGCCGAGATCGACTGGGACGTCATCAACTTCGAGCGCGGCACCGCGCGCGACCGCAACGGCAACGGCAGCCGGCCCGAGGTCCCCCACCGCTGGAGCGAGGAGGAGGTGGCTGCCATCGAGGCCCGGGTGCGCGCCGAGCAGCCACGCGGGTGGCGGGCGCGCTTCGTCGAGGACGTGGCCGTGGGCGACGAGGTCGACGCGCTCACCAAGGGCCCCGTCGGCCTGACCGACGAGATCGCCTTCCTCGCCGGCGGCGGGGCGCCCATCCCGCGTCTGGCCGCCCACGCCGCCGCCCTTCAGGCGTATCAGCGGCACCCCGACTGGAGCTTCCGCGATCCCGAGACCGGAGCCCAGGAGCCGATCTACTCGGTGCACTACAACCGGCAGGCGGCCAACGCCATGGGGGTCGCCTACCCGTACGACGTCGGCTTCCAGCGCCAGTGCTGGCACGTCCACCACCTTACCCACTGGGCGTCGGACTTCGGGTGGGTCAAGGAGGTCGAGGCCGAATACCGCCGCTTCGTCCACCTCTCCGACGTGGTCACGCTCTCCGGAACGGTGACCGCCAAGCGCGTCGACGAGGATGGCGAGCACGTCGTCGACATCGAGACGCGGGCGCTCAACCAGCGTGGCGAGAACGTGATGCCCGGGCGCGCGGTGGTCGCCCTTCCCTGCCGCAGCGCGTTCGACTCCCCGGCCGGCAGCCGGGCGCGGCGAGGCTGAGCGATGTCCACGGTCGCAGCGCTCACCCTGGAGGAGTTCCTCGGCGGGGCGGAGGTCTTCCTTGCCGCCGGCTGGCCGCGGAAGGCCGCGCCTGCGGTGTCCGCGCCCTTCGTGTGGGGCGACGGCAGCGACGAGATGAAGGTCTTCCAGGAGCCGGATCCAGAGGCGGAGGCCGGCGAGATCGTGGCGGTGCGGGAGTGGCGGCGCCGCCGCTACGACGCCGGATACGGCTGGATCGCCGGACCGCCCGAGTACGGAGGGCGCGGCCTCCCCGGCGCCTACGAGCGCGGCTTCGAGGCGCTGACGCGCGGATTCGACGTTCCCGGCGACGCCATGCTCACCGTCAGCCTCGGCATGATCGCGCCCAGCATCCTGCACCACGGCTCCGAGGAGCAGCGTCGCCGCTGGCTCCCCGCCCTGTACCGGGGCGACCTGATCGCCTGCCAGCTCTTCTCCGAGCCCGACGCCGGCTCCGACCTCGCGTCGATCGCGACCCGGGCCGCGCGTGACGGAGACGGGTGGCGGCTCACCGGCCAGAAGGTGTGGACCTCGGGGGCGCATCTGGCCGACATCGGCGAGATCGTCTGCCGGACCGCCGCCGAACCGCGCTACGGCAACCTCACCGCGTTCGTCGTCGACATGCGCGCACCCGGTGTCACCGTGCGACCACTGCGCCAGATGACGGGCGGGGCCTCCTTCAACGAGGTCTTCCTCGACGGTGTCCTCGTGCCCGACTCCGACCGTCTCGACGATGCCGGCAGGGGTTGGAGGGTGGCGCTCACCACCCTCGGGCACGAGCGCTCGGCGATGGGTCACTCCGCCTTCGCCGGTGTCGGACTGCTGCGCCTCGACCGCCTCGTCGCCCTGCTGCGCCACGAGGGCCGCGACACCGACCCGGCGATGCGCCAGCGATTCGCCGACCTGGTGATCCACCTGCGCGTCGCGCTCTACAACCAGCGGAGGATGCAGGCGCGGGTGAAGGCCGGCGGCACGCCGGGCCCGGAGCTCTCGATGAACAAGCTCGCCCTGGCCCGCAACCTGCAGCGGCTGGGAGACTTCGCCGCGTCGGTGCTCGGTCCCAAGGTGGTGGCCGACACCGGCGAGTGGGGCACCTACAGCTGGACCTCCGTCCTCCTCGGTGCTCCCGGCTACCGCCTCGGCGGCGGAACCGACGAGATCATGAAGAACATCCTGGCCGAGCGCGTTCTCGGCCTTCCGCGTTGAGGAGCGACGTCATGGGTGAGCTGCGCTACGACGGCCGGGTGGCCATCGTCACCGGGGCAGGGGGCGGACTGGGACGGGAGCACGCTCTGCTGCTCGCGTCGCGCGGGGCCAGGGTGGTGGTGAACGACCTCGGCGGTGCCGTGGACGGCACGGGCTCGTCGTCGGCGCCGGCCGAGCGGGTGGCGGCGGAGATCAGATCCGCCGGCGGCGCCGCCGTCGCCGACGCCAACAGCGTGGCCACAGCCGACGGTGGAGAGGCGATCGTCCGGACCGCCCTCGACGCCTTCGGCGGCGTGGACATCCTCGTCAACAACGCCGGCGTGCTGCGCGACGGGACGTTCTCGAAGATGGACGCCGACTCCTGGGATGCGGTGATCGCCGTGCACCTGCGGGGAGCGATGTGCGTGACCCTGCCCGCGTGGCGGCACATGCGCGAGCGTGGATACGGACGGATCGTCAACACGTCCTCGAACACCGGGCTCTTCGGCAACTTCGGCCAGGCGGCATACGGCGCTGCCAAGATGGGCCTGGTGGGCCTCACCCGGGTCCTCGCCCAGGAGGGCGTCCGGTGCGGCATCACCGTGAATGCCGTGGCCCCGATGGCGCGGACGCGGATGACCGAGAACGTGCTCGGCCGCCTTGCCGACTGCCTCGACCCCTCGCTGGTCTCGCCGGTCGTGGCCTTCCTCGCCCACGAGGAGTGCGTGGCGACCGGCGAGGTGCTCAGCTGTGGTGGGGGCAGGGTTGCCAGGGCGTTCGTCGGCGTGACCCCTGGCTGGTTCGATCCGACCCTCAGCCCCGAGAGCGTCCGCGACCGGTGGGGCGCGATTCAGGACGAGGGGGGCTACACCGTGCCGTGCAGCGCCACCGACGAGGTCGCCCTGCTCAAGGCCCACCTCCGGGCTGGGTCGGGAGCACGGCGATGAACAACGACAACCGCAACCGGAATGGACATGGAGAGGGCGCCGTGAAGCTCGAGGATGTGCACTACGAGGTCGAGAGGGGTCTCGCCTGGATCACCATCGACCGCGCCGAGCGGCTCAACGCGTTCCGCGCCCGCACCGTCGACGAGCTCATCGCCTGCTTCAAGCGGGCCTGGGCGGACGACGGTGTGGGTGTCGTCTGCCTCAGCGGGGCGGGCGAGCGCGCGTTCTGCGTCGGCGGCGACCAGAAGCAGCGTGCCGAGACCGGCGACTACGGACCCTCGGAGAACGGGCTCTTCGAGGTGGCGGCGCTGCAGCGCGTCATCCGCGACATTCCCAAGCCGGTGATCGCCGCGGTGAACGGGCTCGCCATCGGCGGTGGCCATGTCCTGCACGTGCTCTGTGACCTGACCATCGCCGCCGAGCACGCGCGCTTCGGTCAGAACGGGCCGCGCGTCGGCTCCTTCGACGCGGGCTTCGGGACCGGCCTGCTCGCCCGCATGGTCGGCGAGAAGCGCGCCCGTGAGATCTGGTTCCTCTGCCGCCAGTACGACGCGCACACCGCGGAGCGATGGGGGCTGGTCAACGCGGTGGTCCCGGCGGATCAGCTGCGGGCGACGGTGCGACAGTGGGCCGACGAGATGCTGGCGATGTCGCCGACGGCGCTGCGCTTCCTCAAGCAGTCGTTCAACGCCGACACCGAGCACTTCGGCGGCATGGCGAACCTCGCCATCACCGGCCTGCTGCAGTTCGGTCAGACCGACGAGGCCCACGAGGGGGTGAACGCCTTCGCCGAGAAGCGCAAGCCCACGTTCGACAGCTACCGCGCTCGCGTCTCGGTGTAGCCGGTTCACGGAGAGGGTTGGACAATGAAGGCAGTCGTCTACGCAGGGGACGGGCTGGTCCGTCTCGAGGACCGGCCGCGTCCCGAGGTGCTGGAGCCCACCGACGCGATCCTCCGCGTCACCGCCTCGGCCATCTGCGGCACGGACCTTCACCTCGTGCACGGCAAGATGCCCGGCTTCGAGGAGGGCACCGTGCTCGGCCACGAGTTCGTCGGAGTCGTCGAGGATGCCGGCGACGCGGTGCGCGGGGTGGAACCTGGGAAGCGCTACGTCGCCTCCATGCAGACCGCCTGCGGCGCCTGCCGGGCGTGCTCACGCCACGACTACCGCAACTGTCCCTCCAACGCCTTCTTCGGCATGGGCTATGCCTTCGGCAACCTGGACGGCGGCCAGGCCGAGTACGTCCGCGTGCCGCTCGCCGACATGACCCTGGCCGAGATCCCCGATGACATCGGTGACGAGGTCGCCGTGCTCCTGTCCGACATCCTGCCCACCGCGTACACCGCGATGCTCCGCGCAGGCGTGCGCCCCGGCGACACCGTGGCGGTGGTGGGAGCGGGCCCCGTGGGACAGCTGAGCGTGATGTGCGCCAAGCTGTTCGGAGCCTCCCAGGTGTTCGCCGTCGACATGGTCGACGAGCGGCTGCTCGAGGCCGAGGTGCTGGGGGCGGTGCCGGTGGACGCTCGGAGGGTCGATCCCTCCAACTTCGTCGCCGAGCACACCGGGAATCTCGGCGCCGACATCGTCATCGAGGCGGTGGGCTCGCAGTCGGCACTGGACACCGCCTGGTCGCTCGGCCGCACCGGCGCGGTCATCGCCCTGGTGGGGATCCTGACCGAGGAGACGTGGCCGACCAGCTGCGGCGACAGCTGGCTGAAGGTCCTCGACGTGCGTCCGGTCATCGGTGACTCGGTGACCCACCGTTGGGACCTCATGCGCCTGACCAGCTCCGGCGATCTGAAGCCGGGCCGGATCGTCTCTCACGTCCTCCGGCTCGACGACGCGGTCGACGCATACCAGATGTTTCAGAACCGGAAGGCCACCAAGATCGTCCTCACCCCGTGAGCCGGGCGCCGGCGGCCTCGGTGGCCGCCGGCTCGCCACCGGCCCCGCGGCCTACTCGGAGGGAACGCAGGCGATCTCCTGTTCGAGGATCCTGCTCAGCCGCTCGCGCAGCTCGAACTTCCGGACCTTGCCGGTGGCCGTCATCGGCAGTGCGTCGAGGATCTCCAGACGCTCGGGCAGCTTGGTCACCGCGATCCGGCGCTCGTGGCGCAGGAAGTCGGTGAGCTCCTTCAGGGTGGGCGGGTCACCGGCGGGCACCACCCAGGCGCACGCCCGCTCGCCGAGGAGGGGGTCGGGCATGGCGACGAGCGCGACGCCCCTGACCCTGGGATGGGCGAGCAGGTGCTCCTCGACCTCGCGGGCGCTGATGTTCACCCCTCCCCGGATGATCAGGTCCTTGAGGCGGCCGGTGACCCGCAGGTAGCCGTCGGCGTCGACACGCCCGAGGTCACCGGAGTGGCACCAGCCCGGCGCGTCGAAGGTGACCGCGGTGCGCTCAGGATCCCGCCAGTAGCCGAGCATGACGCCGGGGCCGCGCTGGACGATCTCCCCCTCCGCCCCCGCGGGCACTGGTGTCCCCTCCTCGTCGAGGAGCGCCATCTCCACGCCTTCTCGGGGACGCCCGTCCGACCGCGCGACCCGGTCGACGGGATCGTCGAGCCCGCACACGGTGGTGAGGAAGGTCTCCGAGCGTCCGTACAGGCTGAGCAGCCGGCACCCGGGCCAGATCCCGGCCACGCGCTCGACCAGCGTCGTGGGCACCGGCGCACCGCCGCACAGCCAGACCCGCAGGGTGCTCACGTCGTCGCGCGCGGAGTCGTATGCGTCCACCGCCATCTGCACGAAGGGGGCGGCGGTGGTGGTGGTGGTGCAGCGGTGCTCGCGGATGCGACGCAGCCCCGCCGCCGGCTCCCAGACGTCCATGAGATGGACCGACCCGCCCGCCACCAGCGGTGCGCCCAGGCCCATCGCCAGGCCGGTGCTGTGGGTGACCGGCGACGGCATGAAGGTGACGTCGTCCGGTCCGAGGCGCAGCGTCCGCCCGAGCGCGCGCAGCGTGAACCCCAGGGTGTTGAAGGTGTGGAGGCAGCCCTTGGGACGCGCCTCGGTGCCCGAGGTGAAGATGATGGCGTGGCCGTCGTCGGGTCCCGGCATCGGCCCCAGCTCCGCATCGGTGGGGACGCGGTCACCGTCCCGCGGCTCGGTGAGGTCGGTCAGCGACACCTCGCCCGACCCCGCGTCGGCCCGCACCACCCCGACGACACCCAGCGAGGGCAGGCCGGCACGAAGCTCGCGGACCATGGCGAGGTGGTCGAAGCCCCGGAACACGCCGGTGGTGAACAGTCCCCTCGCCGCTGTGTGCTCGGTGATGTAGGCGACCTCGTCGTGGCGGTACACGGGCATGATGGGGACGAGGATGGCGCCGATGCGGGCGAGGGCCAGGTAGATGACGGCGAACTCGTTCCAGTTGGGCAGCTGCACGACGACCCGGTCGCCCACGCCCAGCCCCAGCTCGCGCAACCGGGCGGCGAGCCGGTGGGCCTGACCGCGCAGCTGCGCGTAGGTCAGCTCGCCGTGGCCGTCCGAGACGTAGATGCGCTCCGGCTGATGCGCGCACCAGTGGTCGAGGATGGTGGAGAGAACCTCGTCCCGCCACATCCCCGTCTCGTAGAAGCCCCTCACCGTCTCGGGACGGTGGCGGTCCTCCACGGTCGGGATGGACGTCTCGCTCATGTTGACCTCCGCTCGCTGGAACGCCGGCCCCCGAGGGAGGCTCGGCCACCCCATTATGACAGGATACTCGATAGTTGACTTATAGAGTATCTACACCTAGACTTCAGGGTGACGGAGCCTCACTCAGGGCGGAAGGTGACATGGCGTGGAGCACGGACATCCGGGGGGACGGTGGCGTCGAGGAGACCAGCCTCGCCGCCGACGCGGCCGAGCGAGAGGCGGTGACGGACTACCTTCGCCGGCGCAGCTGGAAGGCGATGGTCGTCGAGGCGCTGCGCCGCGCCGAGGCGACCGCCCGGCTCGACGCCGCGCTGCATCACATGGCGGTCTAGCCCCGGTCCAGCCCGGCTCGCACAGCGAAGGACCGCCGCCCTTCAGCGGCCACGTCGGATCAGGAGCAGTGAGGAGGAAGGCTTGATGGATCGCGATACAGGACGGCGTCGCAGGGTGCGACGGCCGGCAGTCAGGGTGGGTCTGGCCGTGGTGACGGGCGGTCTGGTGGCGGGGGCGGTGCAGCTGGCGCACCAGCCGGCACAGGCCGCCGGCGCGTACGGCGCCACCGCCACTGCGAGCGGTCTGCTGACCACCACCCGGGACCCGCAGCACTTCCCGATCGGGGCGGTGATCGAGGGTGACGGCCCCATCGCGCAGGCCGCGCTGACCTCGACGGGCCGGTCGAACGGGTTCGCCTCGTTCCCCTACCCGGGGGCCTTCTTCCTGTCGCTGCCCGGCCTGGCCGCCTCCCAGGGCGCGCCCGAGACGCCCCCGTACCCCCTGTATGTGGAGAGCAACGGCTCGCTGAGGCCGAAGGACGAAGTCCAGCAGCCGGGGCTGTCGCTGAGCGCGCAGAGCTCTCCGGATGCATCCACCGCGCGCGCCGCCGCAGGCCACAGCTCCGAGCAGGCGACTGTCGGCTCGGCGACGGCCACGGCGAACGTGAGCGCCGACCGGACGGCGGGGACGGTGCTCTCCGAGGCCAGCTCCGACACCGAGATGCTGAGCGCGGGGCCGCTGCACATCGGCCGCATCCTCGCCGGCGCCCAGGCCAGCCACAGCGGCGCACAGGGGCTGACGCGCAGCTCCAGCCTCCACCTCCTCGACGTCACCGTCAACGGGGTCACGGTCGGGCTCAGCGACAAGGGCCTCAGCACCGGGAGCAGCACCTCCCCGCTGCCCGCCAACCCCGTCGCCGAGCAGCTCGCCAAGGCGGGGATCACGGTCACCTACCTCGCCGCGCGGGAGGTCCCCGACGGCGTGATGTCGCCGGGCCTGCGCATCGAGGTCAACGACGCGGGGAGCGACCTGCACACGGTCGTGATCGTCGGCCAGGCCCTCGCGGTCGCCTCGGGCGACGCGGCGGCCGGCAGCGGCCTGCTGGGTGGCGGCCTCCTGGTACCCGGCGCGCCAGGCTCCGTCGGCGGCTCGTCCGGCGCCACCGGGACCTCGTCGGGCTCCGCGCCGTCGACGCTGTCCGGTGGCGGCTCGAGCGGCACCCTGTCCAGCTCGGGCACGAGCGCCGCAGGCTCGCCGGCCTCCGCGGGAACGGGCACCGCGACCGGGCTGTCGTCGGCGGCCAAGCAGCCGCTTGCCAGCCGCCCGGTGGCGCTGGGGAGCGCGCCGGGGACATCGTTCTACCTGCTTCTCGTCGTCGGCGCCGTGGTGGCGCTGGTCGCGGGTCAGCTGATCAGCCTGGTGGGAGTGAGATGGGCAAGGTGATCCTGACGATCCTGCGGTCCCAGTGGGATCGCGCTGCCGCGCTCGTGGCCCTGCTCTGTGGGGTGGCGGCGATGGTGAACGGCTGGGTGGGGGTGAGTGGCACCGCGTACTCCGCCGAGCAGATGCCCTACGTCGTCGGTGGCGGGCTGGTGGGAATCTTCCTGCTCGGCGTCGCCGCGATGCTGTGGCTCTCCGCCGACCTGCGCGACGAGTGGCGCAAACTCGCCGACCTCGACGATCGGCTGGCACGCGTGGAGGGGCGGCCGGCCGCTATCGCGACGCCGGCCAACGGGCTCGCCCGGCCGGCCACCGTCCGCGGCGAGGCCCCGCGGCCGGTCGGGTCGGCGTGGTAGCCGGAATGAACCCGGTGAACGGCGCCTCCGCGCCGTGGCATGCAGGCAACCGTCTGAGCCTCGCCTTCCTGAGCCTGCTCGGCGTGGGAGGCATCGTGCTCAGCTGGTGGATGGTCGCAGGCACCGCGGAGACGGTGACCCAGCAGGGCTGGCTCGACGTCGGTGTCGTCGCCGTGCTCCTCGCCGCCACCGGTGACGCCCTGTATCTGATGGCCGGCCAGCGCGTCGTGCGCACCCGCCAGCAAGCACTGGCACTGCGGCTGGCGGCACGGGCTGGCGGCATCGCCGAGAGAGACGACGTCTCTGCGGACTCGGTCGCGGGCATGGTGGTCACGGCTCCACGGATGAGCCGGTATCACCGCAGCGACTGCCTGCTGGTCCGGGGCAGGACCGTCAGCCGGGGATCGGTGGCGGAGAACCGCCTCGCCGGGCGGCGTCCCTGCGGAGTGTGCACGCCGTGAACATCCTGCCCTTCGTCGTCGTCGGCATCACCAGCGGCTCGATCTACGCGCTCGCGGCCACCGGGCTGGTGCTGACGTACAAGACCAGCGGCATCTTCAACTTCGCCCACGGCGGAGTGGCGGCGGCGACGGCCTACGCCTTCTTCGAGCTCCACCACCACGCCGGGCTGCCCTGGCCGCTCGCCGCGGCGCTGTGCGTGCTGGTCTTCGGCCCGCTCGCGGGGCTGGGGATCGAGCTGCTCGCCCGAGGCCTGGCCACGGCGACACCGACCGCGAAGCTGGTGGCGACCATCGGCCTGCTGCTCGGCATCGAGGGGCTGGCGGTGGTCCTCTACGGGTCGGCGGCGAAGGACTTCCCCCAGTTCCTGCCGACTGCGACCTTCAAGGTGGCCGGCGTCTTCGTCGGGATCGACCAGCTCATCGTCGTGCTCGTGGCACTGGTGGGGGTGGCGGGCCTCTTCGCCTTCTTCCGCTTCACCCGCATCGGCGTCGCCATGCAGGGGGTGGTCGACTCCTCCGACCTGCTGGGGCTGACCGGCACCAACCCGACCGCGGTACGGCGGGTCGCCTGGATGATCGGCTGCTCCTTCGCCGCGGTCAGCGGCCTGCTCATCGCCCCCAGCATCGGGCTCGATCCGCTGCTGCTCACCCTGCTGGTCGTCCAGGCGTACGGCGCCGCGGCGATCGGCCGGTTCTCCAGCCTCCCCCTCACCTACGTCGGTGGTCTGGTGGTGGGCGTCGGCGCCGCGCTGGCGACCCGGTTCACCTCCGGCTACCTCTCCCTCCAGGGTCTGCCCTCGAGCGTCCCCTTCCTGATCCTCTTCGGCGTGCTGCTCTTCCGCGGACGCCTGCTCACCGAGGTGGGCAGCCAGGCCACCAGGCGCATCGTCACCGCCGCGCGGTTCACCGCCGGGCAGCGGCGGCTGGGCATCGGCGCAGCCCTGGCGATCGCGGCGCTCATCCCCAGCGTGGTGGGCACCAAGATCCCCGTGTACACCAGCGCGCTCGCCTTCGTGGTCATCTTCGCCTCGCTGGGACTGCTGGTGCGCACCTCGGGGCAGCTGTCGCTCTGTCATATCGGCTTCGCCGCGGTGGGTGCGGCGGCGTTCGCCCATCTCGCCCAGGACCACGGCCTGCCCTGGGTGCTGGCCGTCGTGGCCGCCGGGCTGGTGGCGATTCCGGTGGGGGCGATGGTGGCCATTCCCGCGATCCGCCTGAGCGGGCTCTACCTGGCGCTGGCGAGCTTCGGGTTCGGCATCCTGCTCGAGCGCCTCGGATACAGCAGGGATGTGATGTTCGGCATCAACGGCGCGCTGACCGCGCCGCGTCCGTCGATCGCGGGTGGCGACACCGCGTACTACTACGTCGTGCTCGCCGTGCTCGCGGTGTGCCTGGCGTCGATGGCGCTCATCGAGCGCAGCCGGCTGGGCCGGTTGCTGCGGGCGCTGGCCGACTCGCCGCTGGCGCTGAGCACCGCGGGGACCAGCGTGAACGTCACCCGGGTGCTCGTCTTCTGCCTCTCCGCGTTCTTCGCCGGGGTGGGTGGTGCGCTCATCGGCCCGGTGACCGGATCGATCAACGGCACCTCGTTCCCCTCCTTCGCCTCGCTCATCCTGGTCGCCGTGCTGGTCATCGCCGGCTCGGGTCTGATGCGCTCGGCGGTGCTGGCGGCGGCGGCCTTCATCGTCGTCCCCTCGTACATCGAGAACGCCACCTTCCAGGAGGGGCTGCCGGCGATCTTCGGCCTGGCCGCCATGCTCACCGCGGTGGCCTCCTCGGGTGGCTTCGGCGCCGCCGGCCGGCTGGCGCGATGGGCGCAGGCGACCGCCTGGCGGACCCGGCGCAGCCCGGTCACCGAGCGGCTCCGCGGACTGGTGCCGGACGAGATGCTGCCCACACCGGCCGACGGCCGCGTGGCGGAAGGAGTGCTGTCATGACCACATCGGAGGGCCTGGTGGTCCGCGACCTCGCCGTGCGCTTCGGCGGCCTGGTGGCGGTCTCGGGTCTGTCCTTCGAGGCCCCGGTGGGCCGTCTCACCGGCCTCATCGGCCCCAACGGCGCGGGCAAGACGACCACCTTCAACGCCTGCTGCGGGCTGGTGAAGCCGAGCGGCGGCAGCGTCCACCTCTTCGGCGCCGACGCCTCGCACATGAACCCGGCGCGACGCGCCCGGCTGGGGATGGGGCGCACCTTCCAGCGCCTCGAGCTGTATGACACGCTCACCGTTGCCGAGAACGTCCGCCTGGGCCGCGAGGCGGCGATCAGCGGGCAGCGGCTGATGGGCCAGCTGTACAGCTCGCCGCGTGAGCATCGCGACATCGAGCGTGCCACCGCGCACGCGATGGAGCTGTGCGACATCGAGCACCTGGCGCAGTCGCCGGCGGGATCGCTGTCGACCGGGCAGCGCCGGCTGGTGGAGCTGGCCCGGGTGCTGGCGGGACCGTACCGTCTCCTGCTCCTCGACGAGCCTTCCTCCGGGTTGGACTCGTCGGAGAGCCGCCGCTTCGGCACCATCCTGCGCCGGGTCATGGCGGAGCGGGACATCGGCATTCTCCTGGTGGAGCACGACATGGCCCTGGTGAGCAGCATCTGCGAGTACGTGTATGTGCTCGACTTCGGCAAGCCGCTCTTCCAGGGAACCATGGACGAGGTGCTTGCCAGCGAGGTGGTGGTCGAGGCCTACCTGGGGTCGGGCGCCGACCTTCCCGCGGCCGACGACGAGGAGGTGCTCGCCGGTGTTTGAGCTTCGCGATGTCACCGCCGGCTACGGGACCACCACCGTGCTTCGCGACGTCTCACTGGTGGTGCCGGCGGGATCGGTGGTGGCCCTGCTCGGGGCCAATGGAGCCGGCAAGACCACCCTGCTGCGCGCCGCCTCGGGGCTCATCCCCGCACGCGGGCGGATCACCCTCGACGGACGGGATCTCAGCGGGCACAGCCCCCACGACTTCGCCCGTGCGGGGATCTGCCACGTGCCCGAGGGCCGCGGCATCTTCCGCTCGCTCACGGTGCGCGACAACATCCTCCTCCAGGCCGGGTCGGGCTCGGTGGGCGACGCCATCGGCCGGGCGGTGTCCGTCTTCCCCATCCTCGGCCAGCGGCTCGGCCAGATCGCCGGCACCATGAGCGGCGGACAGCAGCAGATGCTGGCGCTGGCGCGGGCCTACGTGACCACTCCGAAGGTGGTTCTGCTCGACGAGGTCTCGATGGGGCTGGCGCCGGTGGTCGTCGACGAGATCTTCGACTTCCTCGGCCGGCTCGCCGCCGAGGGCACGTCGCTGCTCATCGTCGAGCAGTACGTGACCCGGGCGCTGAAGCTCTCCGGCTATGTCTTCCTCCTCAACCGCGGCCAGGTCACCTTCGCCGGCGAGCCCGGGGAGCTGGATGCCGACGAGCTCTTCACCAGCTACATGGGCAAGCGGGCAGAGGCGGTGCCGGTATGACGCGGCCCGGGATCACGATTGCGAATTGTGGATGTGAACGGAGGCAATACCAGATGGGTGCACGTACAGGCTCGCGGTGGTGGTGGACAATGGCGATTCTGCCCGCGATGGCGGTCAGCGCCTGCGGCGGCACTCGCCTCACCCACGACGCCATCCTCACAGCGGTCAACGGCGGGCCGCCTCCCACCGCACAGGTGCAGCAGCAGGAGCAGCAGGGAGCGGTCTCGAGCCTCCCGCAGAACGGTGTCGCGCAGCCGGTGCCGGGCGGCTCCTCCGGGACCGGCGGCGCCGGCGGGGCAGCAGCACGCACCGGCGCCCCCGTCACCGGTGGAACGGGAACGACCGGCGGCGGCGTCTCCGGCGGTAGCACCTCCCGCGCCGGTACAGCGGCCGGCTCCGCTCCCACCGCCGCCAGGCCGGCGGGACCCCTTGCGCCGATCCTGCTTGGCAACGTCGGGAGCTACTCCGGACCCGTGGGCTCCTCCCTCGCCGGCGCCGACACCATGGTCCAGGTGTGGGCCCAGTGGACCAACGCCCACGGCGGGATCGCCGGGCATCCGGTCCAGGTCTTCACCGCGGACGATGGGGGGGACCCCCAGAGAAGTCTGGCGCTGGTCAAGGACATGGTGGAGAACAAGCACGTCATCGCCCTCGTGGCCAACATGGTTCCCTTCACAATCCAGGCACAACTCCCCTACCTGCACCAGCACAACATCCCACTCATCGGCGGCGAGAACAGCGGCACCGCATGGACCTCGGACTCCATTGTGTTCCCGACGGGCACCACCATCAACGAGGCGCTGCAGGGTGACTACAAGACGGCGCACCAGCGTAACCTCACCAAGCTGGGGTTCATCTACTGCATCGAATCGGCGTCGTGCACCAACATGCACGACTACACCGTCAACGGCGGAGCGGCCCGTGCCGGTGAGACCCTCGTCTATCAGTCACAGGTCACCATCACCCAGCCGGACTACACCGCCCAGTGCCTGAGTGCCCAGACCGCGGGCGTCCAGGTGATGTTCCTCGCCCTGGAGGCCAACAGCATCATGCGGCTGGGGGCCTCGTGCAGCCGGCAGAACTACCATCCGATCTACATCGCCACCGGCATCCAGACCACCCGCGAGCTCGAGGGGAACCCGGACCTCGAGGGCTTCTTCGCCACCGCCCAGGACTTCCCGTACATGTTGGGCAGCACCCCCGCCACCGCGCCGTACCAGCAGGCCGTCCAGCAGTATGCCCCCACCCTGCGCCTCTCCGGGGCGACGGGGACCGCCTGGGCATCGGGCCAGCTGCTGGCCAAGGTGGCCGCCGGAATCGGCGCGCAGCCGACCCCTCAGGACCTCCTCAACGGCCTGTGGTCACTCCACAACGAAACCCTGGACGGCCTGACCCCGCCACTGAACTACATCAAGAACCAGCCGTCCCCACCTGTCTCCTGCTACTTCCTCATCGAGCTCAAGGGCGGGCGGTGGACGGCACCCTCCGGGGGCACCTACGCATGTTGACCCGGCACCCAGCCGCGGTCGACCTTTCAGCGGCGCCGTCCCCAGTTCCCGGGCCCTGACGTGTCCACCTCGTCCTCTGCGTCG
>JAQBPH010000123.1:0-8015 GCA_028287625.1 Chloroflexota bacterium
TGGGCCCCATAAAGGCGCGAAGCACGATCACCCCCTCGCGGACGACAACTACTCTAGAGCTGACGATCTGGCGGGCAACAAGATCACCGACTGCGATTTCTCCTCGAACGACAACCCGGGCTGGGACTCATGGATCGATAAGGACGACGTGCTCGACTACAATTTCACGGCGGAACAGATGATCATCGACACTTCCCAAAGCAACAAGGTAATCGCTAAACGCGGTCCCCACACCGGTGGAATAAAGGGCAAGCATCCGCGAACCTACTCGGGCGTCCCGACCACTTTGAGTTGACAGTTTTCTCGCAGAAAGAGAGCGACGTGACCCGTACGGAAGACATCCAGGTCAGGGTGGGGAAGGTCTTTGACCGACTTGCTTCTGGCAACCTGTCCCCCCCCAGCGCCATTCCGCAATCCGGTTGGGAGATGACTCTGCCTTCCGGCGACGCCGTCGTGCGGTCCACTCTTCAGGGTGAGGCCGCAGAGTTGATCGCCTTGGGAGCAGAGGCTGTCCCCTATCTGCTTCCCTTCGTCACCAACGAGAATCCTGCTCTCAGTTATGTGGCGATCTACGCACTCCAGGAAATCACGGGTGAACGACCTTGGACGCCCTACTTTGACTCAACGGACAGCCAAGGCGATCGACGAAACGCCGTCCAGGCCTGGAGGGAGTGGTACGAGGCACGAAGCTGAGTCGCGCGGTCATTCATGTCATCGGAGCCGGGTTCCGAAGCAGTGCCGTAGCCCTCGATGAACGCGGCGCCATTGGGGCGCCCTGACTTCGGTGGAGACTCCGAGGGTTGGTTCTCTACCTCAGGCTGACTTTCCGCACCTTGGCGAGGTCAAATCGTGACACGAGGCGCGGTCAGCGACGTGAGGCTGTGGCGAGGATGCGGTCGGTGACCTGTGTGGAGAGGGCGTCGATCTCTGCCAGCAGCTGATCCAGGCGGCGGGCGTTCTCGAGCCAGGTGTGCAGCAGTGCGGCCTAGTCCTCCGAGACGCGCTGGGTGACCGTCTTGCCGTGAACCTTGCGGGTCACTGCCAATAGGGGCCGTGCATGGGGCACTGACCCTCTTGCCATCGTGGCCGTAAGTATGCATACTCACGGCCAGTGGTCAACCCCCTCACATCTCTGCCATGACCAGCGGCGGGTTTCAGCTGCGCAGTCGCATGCTGGGCCCGCTCCCCCCTCATACGCCTTCCTCACCTGCCTGCGGGTGGACCACCTGCTCGCCGAGGCGGTCCGAGACGATCCCCGCTCCCGCCTGGCGGCGTCGGTGGTGCTCGGCGTGGTGCCGCGCAGCGCATCGAGGAACGCCTGCCGCTCTATGCCCTCAGCGAGTGGGCGGCTGATCGTGACCACCGCCTCCTGTGGCTTCCCCCTCCCGGCGGCGGCGCGCTGCTCAACGACGATCGGGTGGGCCGGGCCTTGGAGCGGCTCTTCGACGCCGACCGGGCCCAGCTCCGGACCAGCCTGGTGGTGCAGGCATCCGCCGCTTCCACATCGACTGCTCAAGTTCCACAAGGACAGTACCAGCATCACCTTCACCGGCAACTACACCGAGGCCACCGGCCAGCCACGGCGTGGCCACCCCAGCGCGCGCATCGCCCGCGGCCACAACAAGGACCACCGTGACGATCTCAAGCAACTGCTCTGGACCCTCACCGTGGCCGCTGACGGCACCACCCTGCCGATCTACCCCTGAGGATCGCCATTGCTCCGGCCCGACCGCGGAGCGCATCCTGACCATCTTCAGTGCGGTGCGGCGCCACGAACTGGTCGACGGTGGCGCTGTCGTTCAGACCTTCGAACCCGAGCTCAGCGCCGCGCAGCGGCGGCTGCTGCGTCTCCTCGGTCTCTCACCCGCGATCTACCCGGGTTCCGCAGCTGGTTTCCGCAGAGCAGCCAGAATCCGCCGATAGCACAAGGGAAATCGCCGAGTATGGGCGCCGAGGCGTAGTGCCTAGGCCCTGACCGATCGGTCGGCTAGGCGGTGGCGGCCGGCTCCAGGCTGCGGAAGAGCGGCGGCGCGGGGAGATCCAGGGCGGCGAGGATCTCGCGCTGGCCCGCGGTGGTCTCGGTGCGCACCTGGCTGAGGCCGGCGGGGCCGCTGAAGGTCCCCAGGTGCATGCGCTCCAACTCGTCGCGGAGGTTGCGCCAGGTTGATCCAGTGGTGGTCTCCGCCACCCGGATGAGCAGCAGCGACAGCCAGCACAGCACCACGTGAGCGCGGATGCGCTCCTCCTTGCGGTGGCACACCGGGCGCAGGTCGAGGGTCGACTTCATGTCCCTCCAGCCATGCTCACCTGGAGCAGCTGCTTGTAGCCCAGGGCCACGTCCTCAGCCGACAGGGTGTGATCATTGGTGCGCAGCAGGTACTTGCCGTCGAGGTGCTCCTCGGCGCGAATCGCCGCCTTCTCGATGCGCACCCGACTTCCGGCGGTCACCCGGAGCGACTTGCGCAGGGCTGGCTTGGCGCGGAGCTCGCCCGCGATCTGCTCTCGCCGCTCTGCGGGGAGCGCGTCGCTGTCGGCGATCAGCGCCTCGACCTTGGCCATCAGCGCCTCGCGCACCGCCCGATCGCGCTCCGCCTGCTCGGGGTTGTGGCAGATGACGAAGCGGTCCCGCATGGTGCCGTCGTCGATGACCACCTCCTTGGCCCGGAGGTTGTCGGCCACCGTCCGATACCGGCCGGGGCGGGCCAGCGCCGCCGTCGCTTCGGCGGAATCGCCGCGCAGCTTCTCGCCGATGATGTGGTGACCCCCGGCGCGCTGGAGGTAGCGGCGGTTCTCCGCCGAGCTGAAGCCGCGGTCGGCCACCTACACCGCCCGGCCCAGCGTCCAGCCCCGCAGGTCGTCCTTGACCTGGCGGATCAGCGCCGTATCGGTGGTGTTCCCCGGCCAGCTCCACACCCGAATGGGGATACCGGTCCGGGTCACCGCCATGCCAATCACGACCTGGGAGAGATCGTCGCGATGATCCTTGGAATAGCCCCAGGTGCGGAAGTCGACCCGTTCCTCGCCGGTCTCACCATCGGTGCTGCCGGGATCGGCCTGCTCGACCTCGAAGTAGGTGCTGGTGGTGTCGAAGAAGAGCAGGTCGACCTCGAGGTCGAGGAGGTCCGCGGTGGCGAAGTTCACCGCCTTGGCCAGTTCCACCTCCACCTCCACCTTCACCTCGAGCAGCCAGTCCATGGCCCGGTAGCAGCTGTCTTCGTCGAGGCTGTCGAGGCCGTGCCCAGGAAATTAACGAACCCACGTTCGGCACGCAACTCACCTCTCCAGAGAGGAGTGTGCCTAGGGACCTTCCGCCCAGTGGGCCTCTCTAGCCTGCTTCCGAACTCAGATCACCCGCCTCGCGGCGTCCACCCGCTCCATCAGCTGCGGAACTCGGGGATGAGGACCGCGTACAAAAAGAGAACGAGGACCGCTTCAAGAGGTTCGGGGCCATGATACGGCCACCCGGTACCCTGAACGGCGCCACGAACTGCACAAGAGGCTGCACTGCCGGGCCTTGTGCCGTGGCGATTCCTGAGTGTATATGGATCGGATACGCCGCCCGAGGGGTCAGCGAGTTGGACCCCGTACTTCTCACCAGTGGGAGGTTCCGCGCACGCGGATACAGGGTGAAACAAGGAGGAATCGTGGACGAATACTTGGAGGCGGGACGCTTACGGGCGAGACGTGTGACGGACCGTGAGAGGGAAATGCCGCGAAAGACTTGTGGCCATGACCAAGCTCCGACCCAGAGAGGTCTGCTCTGCGTTGGGGCTGGAGAGTTCCGTGCGGACCGCTCCTCGTGGACTCAGAGCCCAAGCAGCGCTTTGAACCAGGGTGACAGCGCGACGATCGAGCGGACCTTGAGACACTTGCAGCGGACCGCGGGAAACGCGTCCGTTCAGAGACTCCTGGTCGACACTGAGTCCCGAACAGAACGCTACTCGCTCTCGGCGTCCATTCAGCGTCTTCAGCGCTACGATAGGGACGCGGAGGAATCCCCAGAGTGGGAAGCAGGCGACCCAGTGGGGCAGGGGGAGGGGGAGGGAGATCTGGAGGGGGACGTGGATCTGCCCGTGATCACGAGTAGCTACCCTCCTGACGAAGAGGCGGACAGATCGATCGCGAGTACCCTGACGTACAGCCCCAGCGTAACGGTTTCCGGTGACGAGCCGAAAACGAAGGTTGAGTTTGGAGATACCTGGGGCAATCACATCCGAACCAAAGGAGGAAAGATCCATCCCACCCCTACCACTTATGAGGTCACTGAAACTTATGAAAACCCAATTGTGATACGAGTATTCACGGATGCGGGACCACATGGCCAGACAAACATCGCATCGGAAACCGACTCGGACATCACAAAGTCCAACTTCCCAAAGGTGGCAGCAGATCTTACCCCGAGCAACAGTGACATTCCTCCTCGGACCCAGTTTTGGGCGCGGGATTTGACCCTTGTCCACGAGAGGTTCCATGCCACTGATGGCCAGAAATTCTGCAAGGATGCACTGTCAGCCGCCGAGAAATCTCTGAACACCAAGAGCGCCGCCGACTTGGACGCTGTGAAGGCGTTGATGTCACCTATTCCGGACCAGATGATAAAAGCCCGAGAGGCGGGCATGAAGGGCGGCGAGGAACGTGCGTACAAGGACGGGGCATCTCAATACAAGGCCCGAGCCGACAAAATCAAGGATCTCGGTGCGAAGGGTAAGTATCCATGAGCAGCCCCTGAAGCCGCCTCGAGGTCGACCCGACACCGGTGCTCCGCCACCTCCGTCGAGAAGGATAGCGTGACACACCACCCGGAAACTGGAGTGTGACTGGGACCGTGGTGCAGCGCTGCACCACGGTGGAGAGCGTGGCGGGCCTGTGAGGCGACGCCAGACCAGCGCCAATGCTCACTGTCGTCTCACGCTCCCTTCGCGGTCATCCTCGGTGGCGCTGAATACCTGTCAGATCAGAACGCGTGGATAGTGATGCCGCCACCGGGTGCAACCTGGAACCCGGCAGGCGTGCCGGGGGTGGGTAGACCCCACATGCCACTGAGGTTGACCGTAGCGCTGATTCCCTTCCAGATGTGTTGTTCCAGCTGGAGGTTGACGCCGGCCGAGTCTCCTTGACTGCTATCGTGCTGGGCCTGCGCCAGGATCTGCGCCTCCAGTTCGGTCCCGAACAGGGACGGTATATGCAGATTGACCAGCCCGACCCCCAGCTGCGCGGAGAGAAGCTCGCTCGGCGAGATGGAGAAGAGAAACGTCGCCTGGGGCTCATGGAGGATGTCCAGACCGCGCAGGACGTTCGGGAACTGGCGAAAATTCAGGTCGCGGTACACCACTGTCGTCTGCAGGGTCCACGGGTAGGTCGCGCCCTTCGACCACCCGGCCTGTACGTCGGTGCCGAGGTGAGCGCCGTCGCCGCTGCCACCTCCGCCGCCACCTCCAGCTGGTTTGTCGGGTAAGCCGGTGGGTGCATCTTGCCGCTGCAAAACGTCGAGGACACGCATTGCCATCGCCGTGCCCGGCTCCTCGGTCTGCGACGGTCCCGGCTCCTGCGGCATCCCGGGCGCGAAGTCCGGATCAATCGTCCGAAGGTCAGCCAGTGCGTACTCCTGGACCGTCGTCCCGGGTAACTGCACGGAGAAGTCCGCTGGCGGGCTGACATAGACGCTATCGTCTGAGGGCGACTCGTCGCCGTCACTGTCGCGCTGGAGCAGCGTACGGCCGAGGGACCGTTGCGCCTCATCGTCGAGGCAGCGATCCACCGCTTGGGCGCGGGTGCTCTCGGCTATCGCCGTGTTCTCGGCCGCACGTTCGTACGGAGTGTCCGCTGCGCCCACCATTCTGGGTGGCTCCTCGTTCATGCGCTGCTGGACGGCGTGCGTGACTTCGTGTAGCAAGACACCGCGGTCGGCGGGTGATGTGCTCTCACCGAAGAAGATGTCGCGGCCGGTCGTGAAGGCCCTCGCCCCGAGCTGCTTGGTCAAGTCGGTGGCAGCGCCATCGGTGTGTATGCGCACTGCCGAAAGGTCGGTCCCGACCACATGCTCCGCATCCTGCCGCAAAAGCGGGGCGATGGGACGGCCGTTGCCACGCTCTGTCTGAATTCGCTCCACCAGCTGCTGCTCCAGGAACCCGCCTTCCGGCCCGGCAGCAGCTGAGCGACAGACCATGCCATGAGCATCCATGGAGCGCTGAAGCGCTCCGGGGGGACGAGTGACGTCGCGCTGGCGGATCAGCGCGGTCACCGCGTCGTTACCGGCAGTCCGCTGCAGACGGAGAAGCGCTTGGAGCGTGGGGTCCGAGCCAGGCCCGGGATCGGCCTTGGTGGTACTCGGCAGCCTGGGGCGGCGGAACGACGATGCCGACGTGCCGACACGCTCACGGTCCGATGTATGCATGCTGGTTCCAGGCTACGTGCTCCACCACGCCATGTCAATCTGGACTCTCGCACTTTCGTCGCGGTTTGAGTCGACTGGATTCGCGGGGAGTGCGGAGAACGCGGGCGCGCGCCTTCCATAGGGTGCGCGCGTCGTCGGCATCCTCGGCCCGCGGTGCTTGTTCATGGGCCGCTGTGGTAACCATGCACGCACATCCGCGTCGCCCGGTGACCGATACAACGACCGCCAGGATGTCGTGCATGGCCAACGCGGCCCGTGGTCGCCTACCACGGCAAAGTCGCTGGCGGAACTTGTGCGGGGGTGCACGGTACTGCCGATTGTCTTTGGGTGACCTTCACCTTCACGACTGCAGCGCGGGCTGTCCTCCTACCCTCCTACTGCCCCTCCTGCTCCTCCTCCTCTCCCTCCTGCCGCTGCACCGCCAGCGCCTGAACCGGCATCTCCTGCACCGTCTCCTCCTCGCGCTGGGCGGAGACCGGGGCACCCCCCGGCGCCGGAGCCACCGTGTGTCCCGCCATCACCAGGTCGGCATTCCGCTCGGCGGCCTGCTCGAAGCGGTCAGAGGGGTCGCTGATGCTGATCCCCCCGGCAGCGGGGGTGCCGTCGACGGGCCCGCTCCTCTGCTGCACGACGTGGGTCAGCTCATGGGCCAGCATCCGCTGACCGCCCGAGCTGGCCGGCTCGTAGCGGCCGCTCTGGAAGACGACGTCCGAGCCGACCGTGTACGCCTGCGCGCTGATGGCACGGGCCGACTCCGAGGCGGCATGGTCGGTGTGGACGCGCACGTCCCCGAAATCAGCGCCGAGGCGGCTCTCCATGAGCCCGCGAACCTCCGGCTCGAGCGGCCGGCCGCCGCCCCTGCCGACCACGTCCTTCACCGGCGAGGCCGGCTCCTCCTGGAGCAGCCGGCTGACGGTGACGTTGCCGGCCGCCCGCTGCAACGCGAGGACGCTGCGCGCGCTGAGCAGCTCCGGAGCGCGCCGGGCGACGGCGGGAGAGATGTCCGGTCCCAGGTCGTCGCGGCGCGGAACGGTGCCGTGCCGTGACCTGGCGATCGCCATGGGGTCGAGCTCGTTGGTGTGCATTGACCAGCCTCCGAAAGGGCGCTGCGATCTGCGGGGAACGTGGGTGCCCCCGGGGCCCGGTGCCTCCATCCATGACAGGGGGGCGGCGATGCCCCGTCAAGGTCCGGCGGCCCCTGCCGAAAGGGCACGGCAGGCTGCCCGAACGGGAAGCGACCCATGACGCCGCCCCGTCACGACTGCACCAGCACCTCGAAGTACGCGCCGAACTCCGCCGGCACGGTGAGCCGTCCCAGCTTGCGGTACTCGCGGTGGGTGGCGCGGACGAGGTCGGCCATGGCCACCGCCCGGTCCTCGTCGGCCGCGGCGTGGGCGGCGGCGACGACGATGTTGCGGATGTTGCCTCCGCTCAGCCGGAAGGCGTGGGCGAGGAAGTCGAGGTCGAGGTCGGCGGCCCGGGGAACGCGCGGGCCCAGGCTCCGGTCCCACAGCGCTCGACGGTGCTCCCCCTCGTGCTCGTGGAACTCCACCACGATGTCTAGACGGCGGGTGAAGGCCTCGTCGAGGTTGGAGCGGAGGTTTGTGGCGAGGATGGCGAT
>JAQBPH010000141.1:0-7119 GCA_028287625.1 Chloroflexota bacterium
GGGGCGGGAGCCGGCATCGGGCGCGCCAGCGCACGATGTCTTGCGACCAGACGGGGGGGACGCAGTCCCCCCCGAGTCAAAACCGGCGGCAGAGCGGCCAGCCGCGAATCTCGACCGGCGGCAGAACTGCCGCGCATCTCCACCGGCGGCAGCATGATGCTCAACCGGCGGCAGAGCGGCCCTGCGCGAATCTCAACCGGCGGCAGAGCGGGCAGCCGCGAATCTCGACCGGCGGCGGAGCGGCCAGCCGCGAATCTCAACCGGCGGCAGAGCGGCCGGCCGAGAAACTCAGCCGGCGGCAGAACTGCTTCGGGGACGCTTGACGGTGAAACACACCGAGGCCGACACTCCACCCATGGCCGACGTCCCCGACCTGGAGGTGGGCTACCTGCTCGGCGTCCTCGCCGGCGAGGGCCACTTCGGCGGCGATGGCCGTCAGCCCCAGGTGACACTGCGGATGCACACCCGCCACGAGGGGCTCTTCCGCTGGCTGGAGCGCACCTTTCCCGGTGGCGTCCTCTACGGCCCCTACCACCACGGCGGTCGCAGCTACTTCCAGTGGATGGCTCGGGGGCGCTTCCTCCGCGAGGAGCTCGCCCCCCTCGTCGACCGCCACCGTCACCTCCTCGACGACCACACCCTGGGGCGCTTCGACGCCATGTGCGGGACCTACCGCATCCGGCGGTCAGAGGCCGAGCAGGATCGTGGAGTCGTAGGCCACGTGGGCGGCGATCGCGGTGCCGAGGCCGAACCTCCTGCGCAGGGCGCCGAAGAGCAGCCCGAGCAGGAGGATGTAGAGATTCGACGCCGAGGGCAGCCCGTGGCAGGTGTACTGGAGGTGGAAGCTGGCCCAGAGGAGTGAGGCCAGCAGGATGCCCACCCGCGGCTGCAGCGCGCCGCGGAAGAGCAGCTCCTCCCCGGTCCCGGCGGCGATGCCGATGGCGAGCTGGGCGTACCAGTGCCGCGCCGGACCGGCGAGGTGCTCGAAGACGCGCTCCTGCTGGAGGCGGCAGTCGGCCGGGGTGAACGAGTTCACCAGGTCGTAGACATGGCTGCCGCCCTTGACCACGGCCACGCCGGTGGCGATCCCCAGCAGCCACCACCACGGTCGCAGCGGCAGCAGGCCCAGGCGCTCCAGGGTCTCCCGGAGGTTGCGGCGCACCCCCGGGCCCGCCGAGGCGATGGCGAGCATCACGAACGGCACCTGGCCGGCCACGAGGTCGCCGGTGGTCTGCGGTCTCGACACCGTGGCCGCGACCGACGACGAGCCGGAGGCGGGGGCCAGGTTGTGGGCCAGGGCGAGGAGGAAGAGCGAGAGGGCGAGCCAGGAGATCGGGGCTCGCGGCCGCAGCCCGCGCAGGCCGGGGATCCGGTCCCAGCCGGTGAGGATGAGCAGCAGCGAGATTCCACCGGCGGCGATGGTCAGGACGCCGTCGACCACGCTGCCGCCGCCATGACCGCGATCCAGGATCTCGACCGCGCCCAGCAGCATCGCGTAGACAACGACGAAGAGCACCAGCACCCGGGCCAGGTCGAGGACGGTCAGCGTCCCCCGGGGCGCCGGCGGGTCGCACTCGACGCCGCGCCGTTCGGCGGCCTGGGCGATCAGCGCCACCGCGGCGATGAACCCGTACGTGAGCAGGGTGGTGGGATCCACCTAGCGTCGCCCGGACCGCGGGGTGCGGGACGGAGGGGGGAGCGCGGTCACGGCAGGGGAACGATACAGGCCGCCCCCACCGGCGCCGTGCGGCCCCCCGCCACGCCCTTTAATGGCGCGATGCCCCGCCTGAGCACGCCGGCACCCGCAACTCCGCGGGTCCGCGCCGCCACCGCCGGCGACCGCGAGCGCTGGGACGCCCTCGTGCTCGGCGAGGCGGGCGGCAACCTGCTCCAGACCTGGGCGTGGGCGGAGCTGAAGCGCGAGCACGGCTGGGCGGTGGACCGGATGGTGGTCGCCGCCGGGCCGGACGGTGAGCTTGCCGGCGCGCTCCAGCTGCTCAGCCGGCCGGGGCCGGGCGGGGCGCTCAGCTTCGCCTACGCGCCCCGCGGGCCCGCCGTCCCCTCCGGCGCGGCCGGGGTCGCGCCGGCGGTGGCGCTGATCGAGGCGGCGGCACGGATCGCCCGCCGCCGCCGCGCCCTGGTGCTGAAGCTCGACCCGGAGTGGGGCGTGGACGATCCCCACGCCGCCGCCATCCGGGCCGCCACCGGCCTGCGCGACAGCGCCTACGACGTCCAGCACCGGCTCACGTATGCGGTCGACCTGAGTGGCGGCTCCGGCGCGGTGATGGAGCGGGTGAAGGCGAGCACGCGGCGGCACATCCGCCGAGCGCAGGCCGGAGGGGTCAGCGTCGAGATCCACCGCGACCCCGCTGCCGCCGGCCTCTTCCACCCCCTGCTCGAGGCCACCGTGCGTCGCAACGGCTTCGTCGCCCGCGACCTCGCCTACCACCGGGCGCTGCTCCGCCATCTCCCGGGAAGCTGCCCGGTCGCGACGCTGATCGCCCGGGTGGAGGGCACCCCGGTCTCGGGCATGGTCGCGGTCGCCGCCGGCCCGCGCCTCATCTACCTCTTCGGCGGCAGCACCCTCGAGCATGCGGGGCTGCAGCCCACCTACCTGCTCCACTGGCGGGCGATCGAGTGGGGCCTGGACCAGGGCTGCGGCGTCTACGACATGTGGGGAGTGCCCAACCACGAGGACCCCACCGCTCCGGGCGCCGGCTACTTCGAGTTCAAGCGGCGCTGGAACGGTGAGGTGCTGCGCCACCTCCGCTGCCAGGAGGCGCCGCTGTGGCCGCGTCTGGGGCCGCTCCCCCGGCTGGTCGAGCGCCTCGCCCTGCGTGGCCGCCCGCTCCTGACCTGAGCGCCGGCGAGCGCCGCCCGCGGGGGCAATCCGTACAATCCCGCGCATGGCCACCGCGCTCGCCGAGCCCGTCCGACTCGCCCGCAGCCGCCAGAGCTGGAGGTTCGTCGCCGCCGCCCCGCCCCGCGAGGTCTTCGCGGTGATGGAGCAGATGGTCGGCATCCCGCCCTTCCGCTACGAGGTCACCGGGTCCGACAGCGCTCGCGCCATCGAGTACGAGCGCAAGGGGTTCTTCGGGCAGTGGTCGCGGCGGGTCCGCCGCCCCCGCTGGGTGACCTGCACCGCGCGGCTGGTCGAGACCGGCACCGACGTGGCCGTGGACGCCAGCGCGGGCAGGGGCGCGGTGTCCCGGGCGCTGCAGCTGGTGGTGCTGCTCAGCCGCGGCAACCACGACCGCCGCACCATCTACCGCGACCGCCACTTCCCCAACGGCCCGGTGACCCTGGTCGCTTCCTGGGCGGGCATGCAGTACCTGATGTTCACCGAGCCGCGCTTCGACGCCCCCCGCGGCGACGCGGTGCTGACCGCGACCCGGCTCGTCTCCCTCGGCCACCACGGCGCCTTCGTCCAGGTCCGCACCGAGAGGGGCACCACCGGCTGGATCGAGCGCGACCAGCTCGTCCCCGCCCCTGCAGTGGCCACCCGCGAAGCCCAGGTCACGACCGCCCTCTACGGCTAGCGTCCTCAGCCCGCTGGACCACCCCCCGCCGCGCCGTCCACACCACCCCGTACAGCCCAGGTCTCGAGGAACGCGAAGCGTTCCTCCTTCCCACCCCCCTCGGCCCACCGTTGACGCTCAGGCGCGCGAAGACGCGCCCCGCCGGCGAGTGCCGGCGTGGAGGGGGTAGCCCACGGCATGGCGCGCCAGCGGCATGTCTTTGGGCTGAGCGGGGGAGGCGGAGCCTCCCCCGGTAAGAACACGGTGCCGGCGTGGAGGGGGTAGCCCACGGCATGGCGCGCCAGCGGCATGTCTTTGGGCTGAGCGGGGGAGGCGTAGCCTCCCCCGGTAAGAACACGGTCCAGCCGAAGCCGAACGCGCCACCCTCCCCCCACGGAACAGAAAACGGGGCGCCGGCATAGCCGGCGCCCCGTTCGGCGCCAACAGCAAGTGACCGCCACAGAGCTGCGGTCTGCGCCTCCTGGTTCTGAAGAACTCCCGGCGGTCAGCTGCTCACCATGGCGCTGGTCGGGACGGAGGTTGTACTCGAATCGGGCATGGGCAAGTCCCTCCTTTTCCTAGAGTGCCGCGGCCGCTCCCACTGCGTCGGTCACAAGGCGGGGCGGACCGTGGCCGGAGACGCCCCCTGAGTGTACCCGGAGATCTGCGCTCGCAGCAGCCGAACCCCGATGATGTCGGCATGCTGCCTGACACCGCGGGACGGTCGGCCGCCGGCAGCCTGTGCGTCGGCGGCTGCGACCTCCTCGAGCTGGCGGAGGGCTTCGGCACTCCCCTGTACGTCTTCGACGAGACCACCATCCGCACCCGGCTGCGCGCCTACCGCGACGGCCTGCGCGGCTGGGCCGCCGGCGGCGAGGTCCTGTACAGCGCCAAGGCCTATCTCTCCCTCGCGATGGTGCGCATCCTCGTCGAGGAGGGCTGCGGCGCCGACGTGGTCAGCGGCGGCGAGCTCGAGATCGTGCTCCGCGGCGGGCTGCCGGCGTCGCGCATCGCCTTTCCCGGGAACAACAAGTCCGCGGACGAGCTCGCCGCCGCGCTGGCCGCGGGCATCGGCCACCTGGTCGTCGACTCCGAGCACGAGCTGGAGCTGCTCGCGCAGCGCGGCGGCGAGGCGCGGGTGGGCGCCCTGCTGCGCGTGTCGCCGGGGGTGCGTCCCGACACCCACGACCACATCAGCACCGGGCAGGTCGACAGCAAGTTCGGCTTCGGCATCGGCAGCGGCCAGGCGATGGCGGCGCTGCGCCGTGCCCTCGACGTCGCCGCGATCGACGTGCGCGGACTGCACATGCACATCGGCTCGCAGATCCTCGAGCTGAGCAGCCATGCCGCCGCGGTCGACGCGGTCGCAGAGTTCGCGGCCGCGGCCCGCGAGCAGCTCGGATTCGAGACCCGCACCCTCAGCGCCGGCGGCGGCCTGGGCATCGCCCACACCACCGCCGACCGCCCCCCTCCAATCAGCGAGTTCATGTCAGTCCTGACCACATCAGTCCAGCGCAGCTTCGGCGTCCGCGACCTGCCACTGCCCGCTCTGCACGTCGAGCCCGGCCGCAGCGTGGTCGGGCCGGCCGGGGTCGCCCTGTACACGATTGGCGCTCGCAAGGCCATCCCCGGCATTCGGACCTACGTGAGCGTGGACGGCGGGATGGCCGACAACATCCGTCCCGAGCTCTACGGGGCCCGCTATCAGCCGCTGCTGGTGCGCGATCCCGACGGCGCCGCAGTGGAGACGGTCACCATCGCGGGCAGGTACTGCGAGTCGACCGACATCCTGGTGCGTGACTGTCCACTGCCCGAGCTCATGCCCGGCGACATCCTGGCCGTACCCGCGGCGGGTGCATATACGTTGTCCATGGCATCGAACTACAATGCCGGCCTCCGACCCGCAGTCATCTTTGTCCACGACGGGATCGCACGATTGGTGCGGCGGCGGGAGACGGTGGACGACCTCCTACGCGGTGAGGAGACCGGGGCGACGGTCCCTCACCTCTGAGCCGCGCCGCGGCAGAAGCCCACGGGTGATGAACCAGCCACTCTCCCCCGCCTCCGACCCCGCCGACCCCCCGGCGGGTCGCCCCGTGCCCGTGGACGAGGACATGGCCGCGGCGGTGCGCCTGCCCGGCCTGCTCGGGCGCCGGCGCGAGGGCCTGCCGGTGGCGGTGGCAGGGCCGCTCGTCCCCACCGCCCTCTCCGCCTTCAACCGTCTCACCGGCCGCCTCGACGGGGACTCCGCCGGCCGCTCCGAGACGGATGGCGGAGCCGTGGTCACCGAATTCAGCGGCACCCCGGTCGCGCCGGTGCGGCTGACGGTGCGCGACGGGCGCGCCTAGCCGGCCGTCCCTAGAGGGGTCTGCGGCCGCTGAAGCCGCTGTCGCGGTCGTGCCAGTGGCCGACCTCGTCCTCCCCCAGCCGCCAGCACAGATAGACGGGCTCGCCGTCGCGCTCCGCGGGGAAGTCGACCAGCCCGGTGCTGGGATCGCGCACCACCACGCCCATCTGGGTGATCTCGGCGACCACCCGGCCGAGCTCGTCGCCCTCGGCCATCATCTCCCGAGCCGCCTCCCCGCCGCCGTTGCCGACGGTCACCGACCGCAGCCGGCGCTGGCGGCCGCGGTCGCCGAGCACGGCGCTCACCTCCCGTGCCCGCTCCAGCAGGGGCCGCAGGACGGGCAGGAGCAGGTTCGCCTCCTCGCGCGAGAAGAGCCGGTCGGCCATCCGGCGATGCTACGCCGGTCGCACCCCCCCGCACCGGAGCCGTGGTCAGGACCTCGGCGGTGCCGCCGGCCGGGAGATGCGCAGCAGCACGGGCCCGGTGGGGACGGTGCCGCCCGGCCGGGGCTCGTGGGTGGTGGCGATCGCCCGGTATGCGCCGGCGTTCCCCTCCACGACCGCCGACCAGGTGCGCCCGTCCGGGGCGGCGGTGAGATAGGCGCCGAGCTCGGGGCTGCCGTCGTCGTGGATCAGCCAGACCGCGTAGGTGCCGCGGGTCTGCTCGTTCACGACCGGGAGCGCGGGCAGGCCCTGTACGGTGAGCACCGTCTGGTGAGTGGCGGGGGTGTAGGTGAGCTCGCCACAGGCCGAGGGAGCCGGGGTGAGCCCGCAGGCGCGGCTGACCAGCACCGCGGGCGCCGCGGTCTGCCGGTGCGGGATGGCGAACGACCACACCGCCAGCGCCACCGCCGCCGCCGCCGAGAGGCCGCCCATGACGGTGAGCCCGCGTCCCGCGGGCAGCGCCCGCCACAGCCGCTCTCCCCAGGGGAGGCGGCGGGCCCGGTTGGCGGCCACGCCCGCCGCCTCGGCGTGCACCTGCGCCAGCAGCCGGCTGCGCAGCGCCGGCGGCGGGGTCACCGGGTCGAGGGCGAGGGGCAGCAGGTCGGAGGTGCGCAGGTAGGTGGAGGCGGCCGCCCGGCACGCTGCGCAGCTCACCAGGTGCAGCTGGAGCTCACGGCCCTCGCCGGGGTCGAGGGCGCCGACGGCATGCGCCGCCAGCAGCAGGTCGCAGTCGACGCAGGTCCTGGCACGCTCCACTCCAGCCCCTGGTGCTCGAGAGAGCTGCGCAGCTTGCGCAGAGCCATCCGCGTCC
>JAQBPH010000148.1:0-3548 GCA_028287625.1 Chloroflexota bacterium
CCGGACCAGCCGCCACCGGACCAGCCGCCGCCGGACCAGCCGCCGCCGGACCAGCCGCCGCCGGACCAGCCGCCGCCGGACCAGCCGCCGCCGAGGGCGGCCACCAAGCGGGCGATGGCTGCGTTGATGCTGCCGTGGTCGGAGCCGCGGGAACGATCGAGCGAGCCGGTGCCGGTCGAGACCGGCCAGCTCTGGTGGGCGTCGGGGGTGGGCGCGGTGAGCAGCGACTGGAGCCGGAGCTGGCCCGCTCCCTGGAGCAGGCTGCTGGTCCCGCCGAGCGGGGCCGCCCCGCCGGTGAGCAGTGCCTTGACCTGGTCGGGCGTGGCCGACGGGCGCTGCGAGAGCAGCAGGGCGGCGGCGCCGGAGACGACCGCCGCGGCCTGCGAGGTGCCGCTGCCGCGGAAGAAGCGCTCACCCACGGTGGCCGTGGAGCCATACAGCAGGTCGATGGCCGAGCCCGGGTCGCGCAGGCTGGCGATGTGGGTCCCGGGGGCGACCAGGTCGGGGGGGCGCACCGGGGTGCCGCCGCTGGAGAAGGCGGCGACGGTGTCGTCCGCGGGAGTCGGCGTGCCCATGGTGTCGACTGCACCGGCGGCGATCACGTAGGGATCGGTGGCGGGATCGGCCAGCCCGTTGCTGGCGTTGCCGAAGTTGCCGGCCGACGCGACCACCACGAGCCCGTGTCGCCAGGCCACCTCGGCGGCATACGCGAGCGGGTCGAGCGTGTACGTCTGGGTGCTGTTGGTGCCGAAGGAGAGGTTGAGGATGCGGATGTTGAGCCCCTCGTCGGTGCGGTGCTCGACCACCCATGCGATGCCGGCGATCACCTGTGAGACGTCGCTGTTCCCCTGCGCGTCGGACACCTTGACGTTGACCAGGCGGGCGTCGGGGGCCATGCCGACGAAATTGCCGCTGTCCCCGGCATAGGCACCGGCCACCGCGGCGGAGTCGCGCCCCGCGATGATCCCGGCCATGTGGGTGCCGTGGCCGAAGCCGTCGGCGGAGCGAGGCGTCGGGGAGGACGCATCCACGGTGAAGTCCGGTCCGTTGACCACCTTCCCCGCGGCGGAGAGGCCGTCGACGCCGGTCACCCCGGAGTCGATCAGCGCCACGTCGACGCCGCGGCCGGTGTAGCCGCTCCGCCAGAACGCCTGGGCGCCGGTGCCGAGGGTGGTGGTGAAGAGCGAGCCGGCGTCCGTGGCGGCGTCGAAGCCGCCGCTCGCCGAGAACCGGATGGGCGCGTCGGGCTCGACCGAGACCACGCCGGGCAGGCTGCGCAGCGCGGCGATGCCCTGCTGCGAGAGGCGGGCGGCGAAGCCGTCGATGATCGGCAGCTGCAGCCCCACCCGGCCGCCGAGGTCGCGCACCGTCTGCTCCGCGGCCCCGAGGCCGGCGCCGGGCAGGGCTCGGACGATGACCGGCTCCACCGGGCCGGCGGCGGCGGATGCGGCCGAGGTGAGCACGGTCGCGCTCACCGAGAGCGCCAGCACCAGTCCCAGGGAGGCGACCGTGGCGCGATGCCGTCCCCTCCCCCAGCTGCCGCCGTCGCGGATGCCGCCCGCGCCTTGTGCTGCAATCATTGCCGGGTCCCCCAGGGTTGTCTGACACGGCGCCTTTCGCACGCCGCGCGCACCGTGTCCATTCGACTCGCAACCGTGCCCGGTGATCAGACCACGCCCGGGGCGACGGACGCCCCTCGAAGCAGTGAACAGGCTGCACGCGGGGAAACGAAGCGATGACAGCGCCGCTTGACAATCCTTGACAGAGGGCTGCAATCCTGCGACACGGCGGCGCGTCTCGGTCGCGAACCGGGGTCCAGCGGGTCAGTCGACCTGGACCATCCCCAGCCGGATCGCGTACTTGACCAGGTCGGTGTTGCGGTGGATGTCCAGCTTGGTCATCAGCCGGGTCCGGTGGTTGTGCACGGTCTTCACCGAGAGGTCGAGCATCTCGGCGATCTCCCGGCTGGAGTGACCCTCGGCGATCAGCTTGAGGATCTCCTGCTCGCGCCCCGAGAGCCGGCGGCCCGGGGCGGTGCCGTCCTGGCCGCGCTCGCCGCGCTGCAGGTAGTCGCTCATCAGCGCCTTCGCGAGCAGCGGCGACAGGTACGAGTGCCCCTCGTGGGTGGAGCGGATGGCGCTCATCAGCTCCACGCCGCCGCTGCGCTTGAGCACGTAGCCGGAGGCGCCGGCGCTGATCGAGCGGAAGAACACATCCTCGTTGTCGTGCATGGTGAGGATGAGCACCTTGATGGCGTCGTTCTGGCTGCGGATCTGCCGGGTGGCCTCGATGCCGTCCAGCTGGGGCATGGTGATGTCCATCAGCACGACGTCGGGGGCCAGGGTCAGCGCCGTCTGCACCGCCTGCCGCCCGTCCTCGACCTCTCCGACCACCTCGAGATCGGGCTCGCCCTCGAGCAGCGAGCGCACCCCCTCGCGGAACATCGCGTGGTCGTCGACGAGGAGAACCCGGATCCGCTCAGCCATGGGCGCTCACAGGCGCCTCCTCGCAGAGGGGGATGCTGGTCGAGATCTGCGTCCCCCCGCCGGGGCGGCTGGCCACCGTCAGGGTGCCGCCGACGATGCTGGCGCGCTCGCGCATCCCGGCGATCCCGAGCCGCGACCGGCCGGCGCCGTGCTCGCCCTCGAGATCGAAGCCGACGCCGTCGTCGCCGACGTCCAGGCGCACCGCCCCGGGCAGGAAGCGCAGCCGGAGCCGTACGCTGCGGGCGTCGCTGTGCTTCTGCACATTGGCGAGCGCCTCCTGGGCGATCCGGTAGAGGGCCACCTCGACGGTCGGGGGCAGCCGGCGCGGCCGTCCCACCGTGTCGACGCAGGCGTCGAGGGCGGTGTTCGCCGTGCGGTCGCGGACGTGCCGGGTGAGCGCCGGCAGCAGCCCGAACTCGTCGAGCGCGGGCGGCCGCAGCTCGGTGGCGATGCGCTGGAGGTCGCTGAGGGTGGCGCTGGCGAGACGGCGGAGCCGGCCGAGGGTGGCGGTGAGCTCCGGCTGGCCCTGCCGCGCCGCCGCCGCCTCGGCGGCGTCGACGGTGGTCATCAGCGCGGCGAGCAGCTGGTTGGCCTCGTCGTGGAGCTCGCGCGCCACCCGGCGGCGCTCCTCCTCCTGGGCGTGGATCACCATGTCGGCGAGGCGCCGCGTCTCCTCCCGCTGGCGGTCCAGGGAGACGGTGAGCGCGCGGCTCTCCTCCAGGCGGCGGGCCAGGTCGACGGAGAGCTTGGCGTTCTCCTCGGCGATCGCCCGCTGGGTGCGCACGCTGCTCATCAGCCGCCGCTCCGCCGCCTGGATCTGGGCCGCCCCGGCGGCGCTGATGAAGCCCACCCCCCACACCGAGAAGAGGAAGAGGAGGACGTGGCCGGCGTGGGCGCGGGCGGCCTGCGCGAAGAGCGGGTCGAAGGGCAGCACCGCGCAGAAGGCGAGGCTGATCACCGCGCAGATGGCATAGAGGGTGCGCGTCTCCAGGGTGAGCGCGCAGGCGATGATGATCAGGTAGTAGAGGAAGACGAGCAGGCTCATGTGGTAGCCGGTGAGCC
>JAQBPH010000205.1:0-4157 GCA_028287625.1 Chloroflexota bacterium
CGGCGGCGGCGGCGCTCACCCGGCCGGCGACGCTGCCGGCGGCGACCACCGGGGGCAGTGCCGAGGCGGGGACGCCGATGGCGGCGGCGACCTCGGGGAGGTAGGCGCGGGCGGCGACGTCGTACCAGCCGGTGCGGCTGGCCAGGCTGGGATCGGTGACCGCGGCGCCGCCGAGCGCGTGGACGCAGAGCTCCGGCACCCCCAGCCAGCCGCCGGGGGGGCGCCCGGCACGCTCCACCCACCACCCCAGCTTGGCCACCGACGACACCGTCCGCAGGCGGCGGCCGGTGCGCTCGGCGAGCTCCTCGCCGCCCTCGCGCGCCAGCCGCTCGACCACCTCCCCGCCTCGGGGGTCGTACCAGGCGATCACCGGCCCCAGGGGCCGGCCGGCGAGGTCGAGCGGCGCGCCGCACTCGGCCATCCCGGCGACGCCCACCGCCGCCACCGCGCCCCTCTGGGGCCCCAGCCGCTCGAGCACCGCCGCCACCGCGGCGAGCAGCTCGTCGACCGCCATCTCCGCCCCCTCGGCGCAGGCGGCGAAGGGGGTCGGGCCGGCGGCGGTGGCCCGCTCCATCCCCGCGGGGTCGATCAGCACCGCCTTGATCCGGGTGGTGCCGAGGTCGAGCCCGAGGAGCGTGTTGGGCATCCGCACACACTCGCACGCCGCCGCCCCTGGGCGCCACGCCCGTGGGGTCGGACGGATCGCAAGTCTCCTCGGGCACGGGCCGTTCTCACCTGTACGGGCGGTGCCGCCCGACCGCCCCGGCGGGGTGCGGCTCAGCGAACTCGGGCATGGGAAGACGACATGGCAGCCACACCGCGCCGCACCACAGTCACCGTCGGCAACAGCGCCGGAACCGCTCTCGGCGCCCCCTCCACCACGCTCGCCCAGTGGCTCGTCAACGTCAACGAGGACGACGAGATCCGCCGCTACGCGACCGGCGTCGCGCTCTGGCGCCTGATCGGCGACGCCGAGCGACGGGCGGTGGTCGCCCAGCGCCTGGAGAGCGCCCTGCTCCTGCTGCGGCGGGCCGCCTAGCCACCCGGCGGCGCCGGGAGGTGAGTCCGGGTTCTCCTCCCGGCGCCCGCGTTCATCCTGCGTTCAGTCCCCGCGGTCAGTTCACAAGCGCTGCGGGCAGCCTGTACCCTGCCGGGGATGCGCATCCTCGTCCTCGGAGCCGACGGCTACCTGGGGTGGCCCACCAGCCTGCACCTCTCGGCCCGTGGCCACGACGTGGTGGCGGCCGACAGCCTGGTCCGGCGTCGCTGGGACCGGGCCTGCGGCACCCACAGCCTGGCGCCGGTGTCGACCATGCCCCGCCGGGTCGAGCGCTGGGAGGCGGAGAGCGGGCGCCGCATCGACTGGCACCGGCTCGACGTCTGCGACCTCCAGGCGCTGCGCTCGCTGATCGCCGCCGAGGCGCCCGACGCGGTCGTGCACTTCGCCGAGCAGCGCTCCGCCCCCTACTCGATGATCAGCGCCAGCCACGCCATCGAGACCCAGGTCAACAACGTGGTGGGCACCCTCAACCTGCTCTTCGCCCTGCGCGACGTCGCCCCGGACTGCCACCTCGTCAAGCTCGGCACCATGGGCGAGTACGGCACCCCGAACATCGACATCGAGGAGGGGTTCATCGACATCGAGCACAACGGCCGGCGCGACCGGCTGCCCTTCCCGAAGCGGCCGGGGTCGTTCTACCACCTCTCCAAGGTGCACGACAGCCACAACATCGAGTTCACCTGCCGCGCCTGGGGGCTGCGCGCCACCGACCTCAACCAGGGCGTGGTGTACGGCCTGTGCACGCCGGAGACCGACCTCCACCCCACCCTGGCGACGCGCTTCGACTACGACGACATCTGGGGCACGGCGCTCAACCGCTTCTGCACCCAGGCGGCCATCGGGCATCCGATCACCGTGTACGGGCGCGGCGGCCAGACCCGTGGCTTCATCGACATCCGCGACACGGTGCGCTGCATCGAGCTGGCGGCGCTCAACCCGGCGGCGCCCGGTGAGTTCCGCGTCTTCAACCAGTTCACCGAGCAGTTCAGCATCCTCGACCTGGCCCACCGGGTCCAGGCCGCGCGCCAGGCCCACGGGCTCGACACCACCGTCGCCCACCTTCCCAACCCCCGGACCGAGCTCGAGGAGCACTACTACAACGCGCGCCACCAGAAGCTCGTCGACCTGGGGCTCGAGCCGCACCTGCTGGAGCACACGCTGATCGACACCGTGATCACCCGCGTCGAGCGGCTGCGCTCACGGGTCCGCCCCGGGCTGTTCGCACCCCGGGTCGACTGGCGGGCACGCGAGCAGGGGTTCAGCGAGGCCGGCCACGCCAGCGCCGGGCGCAGCGCCCACAGCCTCGTCGGCCGCCACACCGGTCACCGCCAGCCCACGGTGCGGGCGGCGGCCCGGTAGCCGCCGTCACCGCCAGCGTTGACGGTACCGGACGAGCTCGCGGATGGCGCGGAGCACCGCCCTCGGCCGCGCCCCGGAGCGCCGGCCCAGCTCGCGGGGATGATGGGGCACGGGCACCTGGGCGGTACGCCACCCGTCGCGCCGAGCCTTGCAGAAGAGCTCGGCGTTGATCAGGGCGCTGTGCGACTCGAGCTCGATGGAGCGGAGGAAGTCGGTCCGCATCAGCTTGAGGGCGCAGTCGACGTCGCGCACCCGCAGGCCGTAGAGCAGCCGCAGGGCGACGTTGAAGACCCCGCTCACCACCGAGCGCACCGCCGCGTCCTGGCGCTCGCGGCGCCAGCCGGCGACCATGCCGGCGCCCCCCAGGAGGGCGGGCACGAGGAGGGCGAGGTCGGCGATGTCGAACTGGCCGTCGGCGTCGGTGAAGGCCGCGTACTCCATGCGGGCGGCGCGCAGCCCGTCCGCGACGCTGATCCCGTAGCCGCTCTTGCGGGGGTGGCGGATGACCCGCACCTCGAGGCCGAGCTCGTCGCCCAGCCGCTCGGCGAGCTCGCCGCTGCCGTCGGTGCTGCCGTCGTCGACCAGCACCACCTCGACCCGGCGGGCGATGCCGGGGAGAACCTCGGCGGCGTGGGGGAGCAGCCGGCGCAGGCTCTCGGCCTCGTTGTGGGCGGGCATCACGAGGGTCAGGCTGCCCAGCCGCTGGATGTCGGGGAGGACCGCGGTCACCGCCATGCAGCCCTGGATCATAGGCGGCTGATGGCCCCTCTCCGGCGGCCTCGCCCCCTCGCCTGGGGGCTGGGGCTGCTGCTGCTGCTCCGCCTCCCCTCCTTCTTCGAGCCCGCCTGGTACGGCGACGAGGCGGGCTACACCACCGCGGCGCGCAGCCTGCTGCAGGGAAGGGCGCTGTACTCGGAGATCTGGTCCAACAAGCCGCCGCTGCAGACCTGGACGGTGGCGCTGACCGTCCGCCTCCTGGGGACCTCGGAGGCGGCTCTGCACACCCTCACCCTGCTCGCCGGCGCGCTCACCCTGGCCGCCGTCGCCCACGCCGCCCGGCGGCTGACCTCCCCCCGGCGAGCCATGGTGGCGGTGCTCGCCACCGCGGTGCTGCTCGGCTCGCCGATCACCGACGCCCAGCTCGCGGTGCCCGACAGCCTGCTCTGCGCCGCCACCGCCTGGGCGGGCGCCCTGCTCATCCCCCGGCTCGCGGGGGTGACGCCGCCGGCCGGCAGCCGGTGGTGGCCGGTTTCGGTGGGGGTGCTGGCGGCGGTGGGCATCGCCTACCAGCAGACCGCGGTCGCCGACGCCGCCGTGTTCGGCCTGATGATCCTGCTCAGCCCCCGCGCCGGCCGCCGCGAGCTGCTCCTCTACTGCGGCACGGTGGTGGCGCTCACCGGGGCCTGGGTGGCGGCCTACGCGGCCATGGCCGGGGTCCACCGCCTCGCGTTCGCCCTGGTCGGCTTCTACGGCCAGTACAGCGCCGATGCGCTCCCCACCACCACCGCCGAGCGGGTCCTCCACGGGGTGCTGCTGGCGCTCGCCCCCGGCCTGCTCACCGCCGGGGCATGGCTCAGCCGGCGCTCGAACCGCCCCCTGTGGATGCTCTGGCTCTGGGCGGGCGCGGCCCTGCTGGTGCCCGCCGCCGCCCACCAGCCCTACCCCCACCTGCTCACCCCCTCGCTGCCGCCGCTGGTGCTCGCCCTCGCCGCCGGGCTGCGCCCTCCCTCGCGGCGCC
>JAQBPH010000165.1:0-13306 GCA_028287625.1 Chloroflexota bacterium
ACGGGCCGAGGTCCCAGGAGGAACGCTGCGCGTTCCTCAAACCGGACCCGCCGAGCGGCTTCCGGGGTGGGCGCTGGAACCCCGCATGGGCATCACGGCCTTCCCGGTGGCGCCTCGCTGCGCCGCCCTCTCCGCGGAGCCTGAGGTTTTCCAAGAGGAACGCGAAGCGTTCCTCGCCTCGTACCTCGGCGGGTGGCCGCCCCGAATAGCGAGCGCGAAGCGCTCGCCGCCGGCGAGTGCCGGCGAGGGGGGGCGGGAGCCGGCATCGGGCGCGCCAGCGCACGATGTCTTACGACCGAGCGGGGGGGACGCAGTCCCCCCCGAGTCAAAACCGGCGGCAGAGCGGCCCCCCGCGAATCTCTACCGGCGGCAGAACGCCCCCCGCGAATCTCAACCGGCGGCAGAGCGGCCCCCCGCGAATCTCTACCGGCGGCAGAGCGCCCCCCGTGAATCTCAACCGGCGGCAGAGCGCCCCGCGCGAATCTCAACCGGCGGCAGAGCGGCCACCCGCGAATCTCGACCGGCGGCAGAACTGCCGGGCATCTCAGCGTCCACGAGCACCCGGGACGGCGGCCGACCTCCAGGCCAGGCTGCAGCGTTCCGGCTGCGCCCGTAGAGTGGCGGCATGACGCCGCACCGGCTGGTCGAGCCCGCGGGGATGCCGCCCGCGGTCGGCTTCTCCCATGCCGTGGCCGCCACCAGGGGCCGCACCGTCTGGATCGCGGGACAGATCGGCGCCGGCGCGGACGGGGCGGTGGTGGGGGAGAGCCTGGTCGAGCAGCTCGACGCCGCCCTGGGGAACGTGGTCACCGCGCTGCGTTCCGCCGGGGCCCAGCCCGAGCACGCCGTCTCCATGCTGCTCTTCACCACCGCCCTCGACGAGTACCGCCGCTCCCGCCCCGAGCTCGGCCCGGTGTACCGGCGTCACTTCGGCCGCCACTTCCCGGCGATGGCCCTGCTCGGCGTCACCGAGCTGGTCGAGCCCGCCGCGAAGGTCGAGGTCGTGACCACGGCGGTGATCCCCGACCCGGCCGGCTGATGGACATCGCCGTCGTCGGCGGGGGCCCGGGCGGGCTGCTGCTGGGCATCCTGGCGCGGCTGAGCCGGCCGTGCCACCGGGTCACGGTGCTGGAGCGCAACCGGCCCGACGACGCTTTCGGCTTCGGCGTCGTCTTCTCCGACGAGACCCTGGCCAGCATCCGCGCCGCCGATCCGGTCAGCCTTGGCAGGATCGAGGCGGAGTTCCGCTCCTGGCCGGACATCGACATCGTCTACCGCGGCCGGGTGGTGCGCTCTGGCGGCCACGGCTTCGCCGCCATCGCCCGGCGCCGGCTGCTCGCCATCCTCGCCGGGCGGGCGGCGGAGCTCGGCGTCGAGGTGCGCCACCGCAGCGAGGTGGCCGACCTCGATGCGCTCTGCGCCGCCCACGACCTCGTGGTCGGGGCCGACGGCGCCAACAGCCTGGTGCGCCGGCGGCGCGCCTCGGCGCTCGGCCCGTCGGTCGAGACCGGGCTGTCGAAGTACATCTGGCTGGGCACGCCGCTGCCGCTCGAGCGCTTCACCTTCGTGGTCGCCGAGACCGAGTGGGGGATGGTGCAGGCGCACGCGTATCCCTACGCCGAGGGGATGTCGTCGTTCATCGTCGAGACCGACCGCTCCACCTGGGAGCGGGCCGGCCTGGGGATGCACGAGGGATGCGCCCTCCATCCCGGCGAGAGCGATCCGCGCGCCCTGCGCTTCGCCGAGTCGGTGTTCGCCGAGCAGCTCGCCGGCCACCCGGTGCTGGGCAACAGCTCGCGCTGGCTCGAGTTCGTCACCGTGAGCAATCAGCGCTGGCACGACGGCAACGCGGTGCTGCTCGGCGACGCCGCCCACACCGCGCACTTCTCGATCGGCTCCGGCACCAAGCTGGCGATGGAGGACGCCATCTCCCTGGCCGGGGCGCTCGCCGCCCACCGGGACCTCGACGCCGCGCTCGACGCCTACGAGGCCGAGCGGCGGCCGGCGGTGGCCAGCACCCAGCGGGCGGCGCACACCAGCCGGGAGTGGTTCGAGGGCATCGCCCGCTACGCCGGCCTCGACCCCGAGCCCTTCGCCTTCCAGATGATGACCCGCTCGCAGCGCGTCACCCACGACAACCTGCGGCTGCGCGACGCCGCCTTCGTGCGTGGCACCACCGACTGGCTGTGGCGCAGCACCCCCGAGCACCTCCGGCCCGCCGACCCGGCGACGCCGCCGCTCTTCTATCCCCTCGAGCTCCGCGGGATGCGGCTGGAGAACCGCGTCGTGGTGTCGCCGATGGCCCAGTACTGCGCCGTCGACGGGCTGCCCGGCGACTGGCATCTGGTCCACCTGGGCAGCCGCGCCGTCGGCGGCGCCGCCCTGGTGATGACGGAGATGACCTGTGTGTCGCCGGAGGGGCGGATCACGCCCGGCTGCACCGGCATGTGGAACGCCGACCAGGAGCGGGCGTGGGCGCGCATCGTCGACTTCGTCCACGCTCACAGCCGCGCCCGCGCCGGCCTCCAGCTCGGGCACTCCGGGCGCAAGGGCTCGACTCGGGTGGCGTGGGAGGGCCAGGACGAGCCCCTCGACGAGGGCGGCTGGGAGCCGATCGCGCCCTCGCCGCTCCCCTACCTGCCCCACAGCCCGCTGCCCCGGGCGATGACCCGCGCGGACATGGACGAGGTCCTCGCCCAGTTCGCGGCGGCGGCGCGCCGCGGCCAGGCGGCGGGCTTCGACCTGCTCGAGCTCCACTGCGCCCACGGCTACCTGCTCTCCAGCTTCCTCTCCCCGGTCACCAACCGGCGCCAGGACGGCTACGGCGGCTCGGCGGCGGGGCGGCGGCGCTTCCCTCTCGAGGTGGTCGAGGCGGTGCGGGCGGTCTGGCCCGCCGAGCGGCCGCTGTCGGTGCGCATCTCCGCCACCGACTGGGTCGAGGGGGGCTTCGACGGGGACGACGCCGTCGAGCTCGCCGCCGCGCTCCGCGACCGCGGCGTCGACCTGGTCGACGTCTCCACCGGGCAGGTGGACCCGCGGGAGCGCCCCCGTCACGGCCGGCTCTGGCAGACGCCGTTCAGCGACCGCATCCGCCACGAGGTGGGCATCCCCACGATGGCGGTCGGCGGCATCGCGAGCGTCGACGACGCCAACACGATCCTGCTCGCCGGCCGGGCCGACCTGGTGGCGCTGGCCCGCCCCCACCTCGTCGACCCCTACTGGACGCTCAACGCCGCCATCGACCTCGGCCACGACACCCACCCGTGGCCGCGCCAGTACCTCTCCGGACGCACCGCCCGGCGCCGGGAGCAGCGGGGTGGCCGGTGACGGCCGGCCGCCATCACGGTGGCGAATCTGGCGCCCGGGTGACGACCCGGCTGCCCGCGCGCCGGCGGGGGGCGCCGGGGGTAGGGTTCGGCGGGTCGGGGAGGTGCGCCGCCCACCCGAACCGGACGGTGTCGGGAGGCGGAGCAGGAGCGCTGGGTGATGGGACGGAAGTTGATCGCGATCGTGGCCGCCGGTGTCCTGGCAGGCGGCACCAGCGCGCTGGTGGCTCTGGCCGCCTTCAGCGGCCACGGCGTCACCGCCGGCGATCCGCAGCGCTCGACCCTGCTCCAGTCCGCGAGCGGCAGCGGCGGCGCCAGCCTCGCCACCGCGCCGGCATCGCCGGTGAGCGGTGACGTGGCCGCCCCGGCCGGTGAGGCCGGCTCGGTGGCCCCCAGCCAGTCCGGCGGTGCGCCGGCGGTCCACGGGGTCGCCACCGCGACGCCGCAGCCGGCGGCCGGCGGTCACGTCACCGTGGGTGGGATCTCCGGGCCGCTGGCCGTGACTCCGGTGAGCTCACCCTCCCCGAGCCCCCTCCGCCCGGGCGGCGTGTCGGTGCCCACCCCGTCCGGCGCTGCGCCGTCGACGCCCGCCGCCACCCCGACTGCGGGCACCCCGACCCCGGCCACCCCAACCCCGGCCACCCCGACCCCCGCGCCTGCGGCCGGGACGCCGGCGCCCCTTCCATCCCCGTCAGCCCCGCCGCCCCTGTGCCTGCTGGTGATCTGCCTCAGGCTCTGACCGAGCCGATCTGCCGGCCGCGCCGCCGGCGCCACCATGGCGGCGACGCGGGCGCGGGAGCGCTGCGCCCCGCGTCTCCGGCCGCCGGGGAGGCGGGGATGGCCATGGCGGGCCGCCCCTCGACGGTGCGCACCGGCAGCCCCAGCGCCTGGGCGTGCAGCGCCTGGCCCTGCTGCACCGCGCGGATCAGCTCCCGCTCGCGCTCGGATGACTGGCCGCCCCACTCGCGGTGGTGGGCGAGCTCGGCGCTGAGCGACGCCACCGCGGCCTCGAGGTCGGCGACCCGCGCCTGGCGCTCCTCGAGCATGTTGCGCAGGTGGACGGTCTCGATCACGAAGGAGGGCTGCTCCACCTGCGCGCGCGGCGACTGCGTGACCGGCCGGGCGTCGGCGTAGTCGTCGGGCAGGTGGACGAGCAGACCACCCAACTCGTCGCGCGCCGAGCGCAGCTCACCCCGCTCGACCCGGCTGCGAACGGCGTCATCGCTGACCCCGAGGATGGCTGCGGCCTGGGTGACGCTGACGAGTGCCATGGTGCGGCTCCTGCGGCGACGTGTGCTGGGACGGAGCGAGAGGCTGCTCAGATGCTACGGCTCCCCGGCCTCCTTTATCCAGTGTCAACTCGCATCGGGAGGACGTCGTCGGAGGTTGGAGAGACCACGCGGGATCCGGTCCGCCGGTCCTCACGGTGCGCACCCGTCACCCGAGGGTCACATCCCCCAGGGCCATCACCGCCTGCCGGTGACGGCCTTCCCCCGCAGGGGCGTCAGGCGGGGCGCCGCTCCTGCTGGGAGGCGGCGACGAGGTCGAGCAGGTCGCGGACCCGCAGGCCGGTCCAGACCGGATCGGAGAGCGGCGCGTCGAGGTGGACCTCGTAGACGTTGCGCCGGCCACTCCGCCGCCTGGCGATGAAGCCCGAGTTGACGAGGTCTCCGACGATCCGCTGGGCGGAGCGCTCGGTGATCCCCACGACGGCGGCGATGTCCCGCTCACGGGCGCCTGGCTGTGCCGCGATGTACAGGAGCACCAGGCCATGGTTGGTGAAGAGCGACGGGGTCGAGGGAGCCGACGGCTGCCTCGTCGGGATATCCAGGAGCATGGTCCCTCTTTGACGACACGCAGTTCGGTACGACGTTTCCCAGGATACCCCCGTGATGGGTAAGACCGCCGTAAGAGTTCGGAAATCTCAAAACATCGCGTTCGGGAGTCTTCCACGGTCGACAGGCACCGTTCATAGGTGATGATCTGATACAAGACATACCACCTATGACCGGCCCCAGCCCGGCGCCGGGGGAGGAGGCACGCCATGCACCGCCGTTCCGACAGCGTCCCGTCCGATCTCCGGGAGGTGGGCACCTCGCCTCCCATCCCGGATCCACGTCCCATCCCCGAGCCCATCCCGGATCCCACCCCGCAGCCCATCGAGCCGTCGCCGACACCCAGCCCCTACCCGGAGCCGCCGATCGCCGGGGCCGGCGTCGGGACATCGGCACAACCGGGGTGTCGGCTTTGGTGAGGTCATGGATACCCGCGTCAACCCAGGCGGCGGTATCGCTCGAGGGCGCCGCTCGGTGAGGTGACCGGCGGCGGGCCGGGTCGCGAGGTCAGGCGACGACGATCGTGACTCTGAAGTCGACCCGCTGCGGGGGCAGGCAGCGGGGGGTTGCGCTGGCACAGGCGGGGAGCCGGCTGGCCTGGAGGTCGGCGCTGCCGGTCCTCCCGGGGGTGGTGAACACCGCCCTGGCGCTGCCGTCGCTCCTCGTGTTGCCGGAGCCGGGGCTGACCACGGTCTCGTCGGTGCTCGACGGGACCGTCCAGTGAGACGTGTCCCGGGGGCTGGAGAGGTCGACCTCGACCACGTCGCCGGGATGCACGGTGACGGTGCGGCCGCTGTCCTTCTCGCTGAGCACCACCCGCGCCCGCGCCGGCGCCGTCGCGCTGGCGGCGAACCTCGGAGGCATGGTGGAGGCGGCCTGCGACGGTGGCGGCGTCTGTGCCGGCATCGGAGTCCCGCCGGGCGTGGCCGCCGCCGGGGGCGCCGCGGTGGGCTGGGGCCCCTGCCCGGGGGGCGCCGGCAGGGTGAGGACGGGGCCCTCCGAGGGTGGCGGGCCGGGACGGGTGGGTGCCACCGTGGTGGCGGCGGGTGCGGTCGCGACCCGCCCACCGCCCGGGACCGGCGTGGCCTCGCCGGCCCCGGGGGGGTCGGTGCTCGCGGGCACGCCCGGAGTCGTGGTGGCCATCGCCACCGATGGACCGCGGTCCACCGGCGCGTCGGGTCCGGGCCGGGTGGCGACGCCCACCGCCAGCAGGGTGCCGAAGGCGGCGGCGACGGCCAGGGTGCCGACCGCCCCACCGAGGCGGCCCGGCCGCGGCCAGCGCGCCCCGCCGCCCACCGAGGCGGTGGCCCGGCCGACGACTGCGTCGTACGGCTGGCCGAGGCGCGGCGACAGCCGCCGGCCGATCGCCTCCAGGTCGCGGCCGAGGTCGGGGCCGGTCATCGCGACTCGTCCTCGTGCACGAACCCGCGGAAGCGGCGCCGCCCCATCAGGAGGTGGGTGCGCACGGTGGCCTGCGAACGGCCCAGGAGGGTGGCCACCTCGGCCACCGGGCGTCCCTCCCAGCAGTGCAGCAGGATCGACGCCCGCTGCATCGGCGACAGGCGCTCCAGCTGCCACCGCACCCAGAGGCGCTGGACGTCGTCGGGGATCGTGACCCGGTCGGCACCGTCGAGGGCGGTCTCCCGCCGCCGCCTGCGCCACTGGTCGATGGCGATGCGGCTGGCCACCCGGGCCACCCAGAGGTCGGGGCGGTCCAGGCGGCCGACCCGGCTCCAGCGCTGATAGGCGCGGGCGAAGCCCTCCTGGGCGGCGTCCTCGGCCAGTCCCTGGTCCCCGGTGACGGCGGCGACCAGTCCCACGACGCGGTGATAGGCGTCCGCGAACACGGCCTCGAAGGTGGCCTCGGCAGTCCCGCTGCTCATGCCGGCGACGGCTGCGGTGATCGACATGTCTTCCTGTACACGCGCCACAAGGTGCTAACGGCTGAGGTGGGCCGGTACTGCGCCCCGGGGGGTCACCGGCCGTGACCGGGGAGATGTGACGGCTGTGCAACATAATGAGGGACCACACTACGTTGCCCTGCATAATGTTGTCCATGCCACATCCCACCTCAGATCACCCTCCGGCCTCGGCGATGCTCAAGCTCTCCCTCGGGAGGCTGGAGCGCGACGGCGCCGGCCGTCTCTACTCGCCCGCGATGCGCGAGCGCTCCGTCCGGCTCGGCGCCGCCGGGCCCCGGACCGAGACCCTGAACGCCGTTGCCGTCGCCGACAAGACCGTGAACAACCTGCTGGAGCGCGCCTTCGAGCAGGTCGACCTCTCCCTCGCCCAGGTCAAGGCGCTCGGGATCATCCGCCACCTCGGCGGCAGCGGCGCGCAGATGCGCGTCATCGCCATGGCCTGCAACGTCACCCCGCGCACCACCACCGGCGTCGTCGACGGCCTCGAGGCCGCCGGGCTGGTGGAGCGGGTGCCCGACCCCACCGACCGCCGCGCGGTGATCGCGCGGCTCACCCCCGAGGGGGAGCGGCGGCTCGAGGCCGCCATCACCCTCCAGATGCAGGTGAGCGAGCGGCTGCTCGCCGGCTTCGACGACGAGGAGCGCGACCAGCTCCGCCATCTCTGCCTGCGCCTCGTCGAGGCGGCAACCATGGAGGCTCACCAGTGATCGCCACCCGGCGCACCCCGACCACCCCACGCCGCCGGCTCGAGCCGCGGATGATCACCTTCCTCGGCGTCATGGCCGCGATGTTCCTGAGTGCGCTCGACCAGACCATCGTCGGCACCGCCATGCCCACCATCGCCCGAGAGATGGGCGGGGTCACCCGCTACACCTGGGTGATCACCGTCTACCTGCTGACCAGCACCGCGGTGGTGCCGGTGGTCGGCAAGCTCTCCGAGCAGCTCGGACGCAAGCGCGTGTTCATGGCCGCCATCCTCGCCTTCCTGGGCGGCTCGGCACTCTGCGGCGCGGCCCCGACGATGGGCTGGCTGATCGCCTTCCGCGGCCTCCAGGGCATCGGCGCGGGGATGCTCGCCGGCACCGCGTTCGCGGTCGTCGCCGAGCTGTTCTCGCCCGCCGAGCGGGGCCGCTACGTGGGGATGATGACCGGCGTCTTCGGCCTCGCCAGCGTGGTCGGCCCACTGGTCGGCGGCGGCCTCACCGACCACGTCGGCTGGCGCTGGGTCTTCTACGTCAACCTGCCCGTCGGCGCCGCCGTGCTCGTCGCCCTGGCGCGCACCTTCCCCGCGTCGGTCCGGCCCGCGGTGCGGCCGCGCATCGACGTCCTCGGCGCCGCGCTGATCGCCGGCGGGGCGGCGCTGCTGACCCTCGGCGTCTCGCTGCAGGGCACCGACGGATGGAGCTCGCCGCTGGTCTGGGGCAGCCTGGGCACCGGCGTGGTGCTGCTCGCCGCGGCCTTCCGTGTCGAGTCGCGCACCCCCGAGGCGGTGCTGCCGCCGCGGCTCTTCGCCTCCTCGATCTTCTCGCTCTCCAGCGGCGTCACCTTCCTGATGGGTGCGGTGATGTTCGGCACGATCACGTACATCCCGCTCTTCCTCCAGGGGGTGGTCGGGGTCCACGCCACCAGCTCCGGGCTGCTGCTCCTGCCGCTGATGGCCGGGCTGCTCGTCGCCAGCATCGGCGGCGGCCAGTGGCTCTCCCGCTCCGGGCGGTACCGCAACCAGGCGCTCATCGGCGTCGTCCTGATCTGCGGCGGCATCGGGCTCGCCACCCTGCTCGGCGTCACCTCGTCGCAGGCGGCGGTGACCCCCGCGATGGTCGTCCTCGGGCTCGGCCTCGGGCTCACCATGCCGGTCTTCAACGTGGTCTCCCAGAACGCCGTCTCGCCCCAGCTGATGAGCTCGGCCACCAGCGCGATGATGTTCATCCGGCAGATGGGCGCCACCCTGGGCCTGGCGGTGATGGGCTCGTACTTCAACAGCCGCCTGACCGCGCACGGCGGGCAGGGACGCGCCGCGCTCGCCGGCTCGATCCACGACGTCTTCATGGTCTCCCTCCTGCTGGGCGCCGTCACCCTCATCGTCACCGCCTTCATCCGCGAGATCCCGCTGCGCACCGCGCGTCACGGCGAGGAGGTGCGGGAGGCGCTCGCCCCGGCGGTCGCGTAGCCGGGGACGGGCATAATGTCGCCCGGCGCGGAGGGTGGAACGCCCGTCCGCGCCGGGTGACCGGCGGGGCCCGGCCGTCAGACGGAGGCGTCATGGGCAAGGTCTTCTCGAGCGCGTCGGAGGCGGTCGCCGACATCCCCGACGGCGCCAGCCTCGCCGTGGGCGGCTTCGGGCTCTGCGGCAATCCGATGCAGCTGATCCGGGCCCTCTACGACGCCGGCACCACCGACCTCCGGGTGGTCTCGAACAACTGCGGGGTCGACGACTGGGGGCTGGGACTGCTGCTCTACGCGCGCCGGATCTCGCGGATGACCAGCTCCTACGTCGGCGAGAACAGGGAGTTCGCCCGCCAGTACCTCTCCGGAGAGCTGGAGCTCGAGCTCACCCCCCAGGGCACCCTCGCGGAGCGGCTCCGCGCCGGCGGCTGCGGCATCCCCGCCTTCTTCACCCCCGCCGGGGTGGGCACCCTGGTCGCCGACGGCGGGCTGCCCTGGCGGTACGGCGCCGACGGCTCGGTGGCGCTGGCCAGCCCTCCCAAGGAGGCGCGGACCTACGGCGGCCGCGACTACATCCTCGAGGAGGGCATCGTGTGCGACTTCGCGCTGGTGCACGCCCTCCGGGGCGACCGCCACGGCAACCTGGTCTTCAACAAGAGCGCCCGCAACTTCAACCCGCTCTGCGCCATGGCGGGGCGCACCACCGTCGCCGAGGTCGAGGAGCTGGTCGAGCCCGGCGCCATCGACCCCGACCAGGTCCACCTGCCCGGCGTCTTCGTGCAGCGGATCGTCGAGGTCGGCGCCGGGGAGAAGCGCATCGAGCGGGTCACCACCCGTGCCCGGGAGGAGGTCTGACCATGGCCCTCACCCGCGAGCAGATGGCGGCCCGGGCGGCTCGCGAGCTCGAGGACGGCTCCTACGTCAACCTCGGCATCGGCCTGCCCACGCTCATCCCGAACTTCCTGCCCCCGGGGGTGACCCTCTTCCTCGAGGCGGAGAACGGCATCCTCGGCGTCGGCCCCTACCCCTACCCGGGCGACGAGGACCCCGATCTCATCAACGCCGGCAAGGAGACGGTGACGGTGCAGCCCGGCGCCTCCTTCTTCGACTCGGCGATGAGCTTCGGGGCGATCCGCGGCGGCGCCATCGACGCCGCGGTGCTCGGCGCCATGGAGGTCTCCGAGCGGGGCGACCTCGCCAACTGGATGATCCCCGGGAAGATGATCAAGGGGATGGGCGGCGCCATGGACCTGGTCCACGGCGCCAAGCGGGTCATCGTGCTCATGGAGCACACCGCCCGGGACGGCACCCCCAAGATCGTCCGCACCTGCTCGCTGCCGCTCACCGGCCGCGGGGTGGTGCACCGCATCGTCACCGACCTGGCGGTGATCGACGTCACCGAGGAGGGGCTGGTCCTCCGCGAGCTCGCCCCCGGCGTCACCCTCGACGAGGTCCGCGCCGCCACCGCCCCAGAATTGCACCTGCACGAGGCCCTCGCCCGCATCGACGAGGGCGTCGTCCGGTAGGGGCGCCGCAAGCCTGGACACGGGACACCACGCCGGCCCACCGCGTCCGGTTGAGCGACTCGAGGACGGAGGAGCCTTGGGCTGAACACCCTATACTGGCCGCCGGATGCACGGGACACCCCTCTCGCTCGCCCTCTTCTGGGTGGCGGTGGTCGCCTACCTCGTGGGCTTCCTCGCCTTCATCCTCCACATCGCGTTCCGCAGGCGCGCGCTCTCCGACGTGGGCGTGGTGGCGGCGATGACGGGGTGGCCCTTCCACCTCGCGTCGATCGTGACCCGGGCGCTGGAGGCCGGGCACTGGCCGCTGGGGAACATGTACGAGTACTCCACCGGCATCAGCCTGATCATGGTCACCGCGTTCCTGGTGCTGGCGGTACGCCACCGGCTGCGGCTGGTGGGGGCGCCCGCGATGGGCCTGGCGGTGGCGCTGCTGGGCCTCGCCTACATGCTCTACGTGCCCCCGGGGAGCCTGGTGCCGGCGTTGCACAGCTACTGGCTGACCATCCACGTCACCGCGATGGCGACCTCGTCGGGGATCCTCACCTTCTCGTTCCTCTTCGGGATGTTCTACCTGGCCCGCCGCTGGGCCGACCGCAGGCTCGCCCTCGCCGCCACCGGGCGGGTGGCGGTGACGCCGGGTGGCACCCCGGTCTCCGTGGGAGGCGGGCGCAGCGGGGGCGACCCCAGGCAGGCGGCGGCACGGGCGGTGGCGCGCGCCCTCCCCAGCGCCCGCACCCTCGACCACTGGAGCTATCGCTTCGTGATGCTCGGCTTCCCCATCTGGTCGTTCGGGGTGATCTGCGGGGCGATCTGGGGAGAGCACGCCTGGGGCCGGTACTGGGGCTGGGACCCCAAGGAGACGTTCGCCTTCATCACCTGGGTGACCTTCGCCATCTACCTCCACGCCCGGGTCACCTACGGCTGGCGCGAGGCCCGGGCCGCGGCGATCACGGCGGTGGGCTTCGTCTCGATCCTCTTCACCCTGTATGCGGTCAACCTCTGGATCGTCGGCCTCCACTCCTACGCCAAGGTATGACCCGGCTCGGGGCGGCGCTGGCCGCCCTGCTGCTGGCGGGCTGCGGGCTCGAGCAGGACGTCGGGGTGGGAGGCGGCGGCGGCGGCCCACAGGTGGGCAGCCCGGCGCCGGAGGTCCGCATCCACACCCTCGACGGCGGTGTGGTGGACCTGGCCGCCGAGCGCGGCCACCCCGTGGTGATCGACTTCTTCGGCTCGTGGTGCGGGCCCTGCCGCCGCCAGCAGGCCGACCTCAACGCGGTGGCGGCGCGCTACCGGCCGCGGGGCGTGGTGGTCGTCGGCGACGCGCTCCGGGACGACCGGGCGACGCTGCAGGGCTATCTGACCGGCCTCGGCGTGCCCTACCCCGCGGGGCTGGACGACGGTGCGGTCGCCGCCCCGTTCGCGGTGCTGGCGCCGCCGACCACGGTGGTCGTCGACTCCCGCGGGCGGGTGGCGGCGAACATCCTCGGCGGCATCCACGCCGAGGGGCTGTCGACCCTGCTCGACCGCCTGCTGATGACCGGCTGATGTGCCGGACGGAGGGCGGGCGGCCCCGGAGGACCGCCCGCCGGCTCAACCCGGACCCGCCGGGGTCAGCTCGCGCGCCGCGCCCAACGGGTCTTCTTCAGCATCTTCTTGTGCTTGTGCTTCCGCATCTTCTTGCGGCGCTTCTTGATGACCGAGCCCACCCGGGCCTCCCTGTCGCCCTCGCCGGGGCATCTCTCTGACGCGCCGGCAGGCGCGGTCCATCGGCGGCGGAGTGTAGCAGTCGCGCCGTCAGGGACCGGAGGGGTCCGGGCCGAGCCCGGCGTAGGCCGCGCGCAGCCGCTCGGCGGTGCGGTCGAGGTGCTCGGGCAGCACCTTGACGTCGGCGAGCACCGGCATGAAGTTGGTGTCGCCGTCCCAGCGAGGGACCACGTGGGCATGGACGTGGTCGGTGATGCCGGCACCGGCCACCCGGCCGTGGTTCACCCCCAGGTTGAAGCCGTCGGGACCGAGCGCCGCCTGCAGGGAGCGCATCGCCCGCTGGAGCGCCGCGAACATCCCGGCGCCCTCGGCGGGGGAGAGGGCGACCAGGTCGGGGACGTGGCGGTGGGGGACGACCAGCAGGTGCCCGCTGCTGTACGGGTGGAGGTTGAGCACGGTGAAGGTCTGGGCGGTGCGCTCGACGACGTGCCTCTCCTGGTCGGTCTCACCGGCGTCGATGGCACACAGGACGCAGCTCTCGGGAGGGGTGCGGTCGCCGACGTACTCCATCCGCCACGGGGCCCAGAGCTGGCGCACGGCGGCCGAGGATAGCAGCGCGCCTGCTCACCGCAAGTATTCGTTCGATGTGATCGTTTCGATTGATGCGTCCCGGTTGACGGGGCGCGGGGTGGCCGGCCCCGCCGGGTGACCCCCCTCACAACGCTTTCCTCCCTGACCCTGTCGGGGGGGGCCACCCGGGCCCCCCCCCCCCGCGGGGTGGGGGCGTAAATCCCCGCCGGGCGCCCGCCCCACCGGCGGCCCCCCCC
>JAQBPH010000171.1:0-10120 GCA_028287625.1 Chloroflexota bacterium
CTGTGGCCTCTCAGTTGCTGACGGTGTTCTGGCCAGGTCGTTCCCGGGCGGGAGTCCCGGCCCGGGATTGAGAGGCGATGAGCGGGTAACGAGTTCTCTGCGCGATCTCTTGCTGTCGTCGCCGTATGAGCCGCGCTACCGGCCGGATCGAGAGGCACGGAAGCCGGCGAAGTCGATGTGCATGTCGTCCGACGGCGACCAGGTCGAGTCGTGGCCGCCGTAGAAGGTGCTGAAGTACAGACCACCGATCGGCGTGTCCGTCGTGGTGATGGCGAGCCCGGTCTGCCTGATGTGGGCGGAGCCGTCGTACGACAGGGTCACGGATCCATCGGACTGCCCGGGGGTGTTCAGATGGATGTGCTCGGAGAGGTGATGCCACTGGCCATCCGCCTGGAAGCTGAAGCTGCCGCGCCCCCAGGAGTCCCCATAGCCGGTGCTGTTCGAGATGTAGCCGTACACCTCGGCGGCCCCGTTCGCACGCCACATCAACCGCATCGACCAGCCATCGGGATTGTGGCCGCCGCCGCTGAACGGTTGCACGCCGCCGTACATGCCGGGGAGCTTGCCTCCCTGGACGAACTGGAAGCCGACGGGAAACCGGACGTCGTAGGAGAGGGTCGCGTCCCGTGCCCCTCCTCCGGCGAATGCCTCGCACAGCTGCGCGCCGCCATACGGGGCGCCGGCGCTCGGCGCCGACGAGCCGGCCGGATAGGTGACGGTGAGCACTCCTGCGCTGAGGCTCGTGCTCTGATGCTTGAAGTGGCAGAACGACTTTCCCGCGAAGTCGGAGCCGAAGAAGGCTGCCAGGTCGGCGGCCATGGCGCGAGGCGCCGCCTTCCCGCCTCCGCTCGACCGGCCCCCGTGCCCGCTCCGTGGCGGTGGACTGGAGGCACCGGTGGTGGGCACACCGCCACCGGTGACCGCCGTCGGGTTCTGCTCGCCTCCGGGCACGGGTCTCGGCCGCGCCGGGCCGGCGGCGAGCAGGACGGCAACGCCTCCCACCAGCGTGCCTGCGAGGAACCCGAGAGCGATCATCCGGCGGGAGGGACGGCGAACCGGCGACATCGCTCGACCCCTCACTGTCCGGAGAGGCCGGCCGGTCCGGGCGGCGTGGACACGCTCGCCACCGAGGTTCCGTACTCGACCCACAGGGCGAACCAGTCCGAGACGATCTGCTTCTGCACCTCGGGCAGCGACAGCTTCCCCTGGCAGACCAGCACTCGCAGCTTGGCGTTCAGCTGCGCCTTCTGGTGGAAGCCCACGCCCTTCTGCGACGAGGCGGGCCAGAGGTTGGCCCTCACCGGGGCGCCCCCCAGCTGGATCGGGACCAGGTAGTCGAGGCCGTACTTGCCGGTCGCCTGAGGGTACGGGAGCCCATAGGTCTTGAAGACGGCTCTCTGGTCGGTGACGGCGATCCGCAGGTGCGAATGCCGGGGCAGCTGGCACACCGCGGTGACGTCGTGCACGGCGATCACCCCCGGGGTGAGCGTGTGGTCCGGCCGCGACACCGGCCCGCTGACCACCTGCGCGGCCTGGGCACCACCGGTCAGGGGAAGCGCGGTCACGACCCGCGCGACCTCACCGGGCGGCGTCGTCGCGAAGTACGGTGCCGATATGTCGCTCTCGGCGCATCCCGTGACCACGAGGCCGAGAGTGAGCAGCGACAGCGCTCCCGTGACCCTTCGGCGGCCGAACGGCGATGTCGCGAACCCTCGCATCTTCCACATCACGAGCACTCCATGTTGGACAGACCCGCCTGCGCTCCGTTGGCCACGTTGTCGCAGGCGATCTGAGTGTGCAGCGAGCGACGCTGCGCGTAGAACCCGTAGCCGGGCCCCTCGACGTTGGCGGTGTTGCCCTGGAAGACGTTGCCCAGGCCCCACCCATGAAGGATCTGATGAACCTGGAAGCCGTCGCCGATGCTCGTGCTCCCGACGTTGCCGGTGATGGTCCAGGCGTTGCCCTTGACGTTGACCCACGCCGTCGCCCCCGCGGAGTCCATGCCCACTCCGGACAGCCGGTTGCCGTCGAGGACCCCGCCGGTGGTGCCCTCCTTGACGTCGATGTTCTCCGCCGACGTCTCGGAGATGTCGTTGCCCCGGATGGTGTCGCGGTCGCTCGTGTCCGGGCCGCAGGCGCTGTAGGTGCACCAGTTGCTGCGCGCGCTGCCGACGTAGATGCCCTCGCCGAACTTGGCGTTGACCAGGCCGGTCCTGCGGATGACCAGGCCCTCGACCGTGTCGTCGCTGCTGGAGGAGCGCAGGTGGACCGCCTCGTCGCCGATGTCGTGCACCTGCAGACCGGAGAGGACGACGTGGCTGGCATGGTCGGTGACCACACCCTTCTGACCCATCTGCACGGTGATGCCCGTGATCCGCCACCAGGAGGCACCGTCCAGGTGGAGCACGTACCCCGACTTGGTGCCCCCGCCGTCGAGGACGGCCTTTGCGGTGCCGCACAGGGTGATGGGAGCCTGCTCGGTGCCCGAGACCCTGGCGACGAAGTGTCCCGAGTACGTGCCCGGCTCCAGCACGATGGTGGTCCCGGGTGCCGCCGAGGCCAGGGCCCTGGTCAGCTCGGCCGCGCTGGTCACCACCGTGCCGGTCGCCGGGCAGCCGGCGCCGGGGAGCGCCGCCGGGACCACCGCCGGGGCTCCGGAATGACGGCTGCTGGGTGAGGCGGCAGGCGCCGCCGCCGGGTGCGCGTCCGAGCACGCCGACAGCAGGAGGGCGAGGCACCCGAGGATGGACGCTCCGATCGACGTCGACGCCGGTCGGGAACGCACCCCTCCAGGCATCGCCCGCCCGTTCTCCTCGCCGTTCATGGGGTGAGCGCCACCGCCGCCGCCGCCATGGCGGCGCCGGCGAAGGACGGGGCCGGATGCGTGGCCTGGGTGGGCATCGCCTCCTTCGACTGCCATGCGGCGATGTGCCGGTAGGGCAGCTGAGGCCGGCGACGGCACCGGGCGGCGATGACGCAGACGGTGCAGAGAGCGAGGATGACCAGCCAGGTGGCCAGGAGCGGGTGGTAGCGGAGGTAGCCCGCCCAGCTCAGATCCGACCGCCGCTGCCAGCCCTTGGTGTCGGTGCTGACGAGCGTCGGGGCGGACGCACCGGCCCGGACGTCGATGGCCGAGAATCCGCGCCCGCTGAGGACGTTGTCGTTGCCCACCACCCCGGGTGAGGATCCGCGCACGGAGATCGCGAACAGGCTCATCTGGGCGACCCGGTTGCTCATCAGACGGACCCCCGGCGAGTTGCGCACGAGGATGCCGATGCGAGCACCGATGAAGGTGCTGCCCGCCACCGTGGTTCCGGTCACCGAGGGCCCGATCGACAGCGCCACGCGACCGCCGGAGAGCACCTCGTCGCCGGTCAGCGTCGTGTTGGACGCGCCGGTCCGGACGGCGATCCCGGTGAGCGCGCTGGACACCACGGAGTTCCTGACCACCGTGCCATCGCCGCCCTCGACCAGGATGCCGGAGCGCAGGTTGGCCACCGCGTCGCTGCCGTCCACGAGCGTGCCCACCGACGCGGCGGCCCGGTTCCCGGACGGCGACGCACCGCCGACCAGCGGCTGGCCGTTGACCAGGAACCCGTTGGCTGCGTTGTGGATGGCGAGATCACCGCGAAGCACGTCACTGGTCGCCCCACGGCTGACGTTGAACCCGTTGCCTCCGTTCCGCGCCGACGCGCTGTTGGTCACGGTGACGCCGGCCGCGGCGCGGTGCAGCCGCAGCCCGTCGAGCTCGTTGGACTGGAAGAGGTCGTCCTTGAAGGCGACCCGGTCGGCGCGAGAGACGAAGGCGCCGTAGGTGTTGCCGGTGAAGGTCGAGGACGTGGCGCCGCCGGTGGACGGCTGGCGATTGATTCCGGTCCACGCCACCCCGCCGGTCCGGCCGCTCCAGAATCCCAGCGACGACACGCGCGCGTTGCGCAGGTCGAGCCTGCCGCCGACGGCCCGGATGTAGGGGCGGCCGTACCCGTGGTTCTGCGCGGGCTGGCCGGCGGCCTGGTCCCAGCCGGTGATGGTGAGCGGGGCGTCGGCGCTGTCGCCGGCGAGGGTCAGGGTGCCTCCCCAGGTCACCAGCGAGGTGTACCCGGTCGGGGAGGTGTTCATCAGCAGCGTCGAGATGTCGTTTCCGCCGAGGCTCAGCTTCGCCGACGCCTCCACGAGGACGCTGTCGACGAGCAGCATGGCGCCGGGCTGGCTCACCGCGACGACGGCACCGGCCGCCTGGAGGTCGGCGAGGGTGTAGGGAGCGGGACGAGCGGGCAGGACCAGGGTGGGCCGCGCGCCCGGGAACGGGACCACCGTGGGCGCGATGATCCGGTTGGAGTGGTGCAGCAGCGTCCGCAGCCGCCCGTCCTCGAGGGCGACGAGCCCGGCCTGGTCGATCCGGGTGTTGGTGGCCGGATCGAAGGCCTCGGGGAGGTGCCCCGGCGGCGACGCGGGGGCGTCGTCGGGCTTGACCGGCATGGCGACCGCCGACAGCGTCAGGGCGGGCGGCGGCGCGGGGGCGTCGGCCAGCGCCACGGGCGAGGCGTTCTGCGCCGCCGCCGCCCATGGGGGCTTGCCCCCGGAGTGGAGAGCCTGGGGGAGCGCCGCCAGGCCGGCGAACAGGGCGAGGGCGAGGAAGGCCGAGATCCAGGTGCGGCGGTGTCGCTCCATGTCAGTAGGCCCCCTCGAGCGAGGCCGCACTCTGCCCCTCGCCACCGGTCTCGGTCATGTCGCTCCGCCGGGTGAGCCAGCCCTGCCGGTTCATGGTCACGAACGCGAAGGTCTTGACGGGGAGGGCGATGAACACGGTCATGAAGGCGACCAGGGGGAGGATCAGGATGTCGCTCGGCCGCCTGCGCAGATGCGAGAGACCGCGCAGCGCGCGGCCCACCAGCAGCCAGCCGATGGCGATCGTCGCCACCCACTGCTCGGGGTGGAAGAACCAGTGCACCAGGTAGGTCAGCGCCAGCGTCATGGTGACCGGGGTGAGCATGATCTGGAGGACGGAGAGCTGGGTGATGATTGGCTGGCGCCACAGCCACCCCTTCCACATCGCGGTGATGTAGCAGCGGTAGGAGTTGCGACTCCAGCGCACCCGCTGCTTGAGGAAGGCGCGCAGCCCGTCGGGGAACATCGACAGCGTCAGCGCCGTGGACTGGTGGACCGTCCTGTAGCCGCTGCCGAGGATCAGCCAGGTCAGCCGCCCGTCGTCACCGGAGACGCAGAAGCGCCCCAGGAAGAACTCGTGCTCGAGGTGGCCGAGAACCGGCATCACCGCCGAGCGCCGGTACGCCGCCGTCCGCCCCGACAGGCAGGCGACCGCGCCCTTGCGTGCCTGCGAGGGGACGTAGTCGAGGTAGCGGACGTCGATCATCCAGTCGGCGACCCGGCGCCACACGCTCGACTTCGCCTGGTAGACGTTCTGCTGCGTGCCCACGCCGCCCACCTTGGGGTCCGCGAACGGCGCCTGCACCGACGCGAGCAGCCCGGGCAGCCATTCGGTGTCCGAGTCCGTGAGCACCAGGACCTCCGACGACGCTGCGCGGATGGCGACCCCCAGAGCCGACCGCTTGCCCTGGTGGGCGAAGGGGATGATCCGCACCCGGGGGTCGTTCACCGCACGCAGCCGTGCGATGACCTCCCGGTCGGCGAGGTCCGGCACGACGATCACCTCGGTCGGGTTCTCGGCGAGCCACGACCTCAGGCAGCGCTCGACGATGTCGGGATCCTCGCGGTACGCGGGGACGACCACCGACGTGGTGGTCCGGTACCCGACCGGGGTGGGCCGGTAGAAGCGTGAGAGCGTTCGACGGAACAGCCACACCGACCACGACAGTAGGCCCACCACTCCGATGGGCAGCACCTGCCGGTAGGTCTGGATGTGCTGCCACGCCACGGTGAGCGCGTGGCCGATGGTGAACCGGTAGTCCAGCACCTGCTGGCTGCTGACGGCGATCACGTGTGCGTTCACGCGACGTTCTCCACCGCCATCGCGGCGGTGCCGGCGGCCTGGTGGTCCCGGAGCCCGGCGACGCTGGGACGGCCCATGCCGTGGTAGTCGAAGCCGTGAGCTCCGATCAGCTCGGGATCGATGCAGTTGCGGCCGTCGACGACGATCCGGTTGCGAACCAGCGTGGCGGCCACCCGCCAGTCGATGCCCGCGTACTCCGGCCACTCCGTGACCAGCGCGACCAGGTCGGCACCGCCCATCGCGGCGTAGGCGTCGGTGGCGAGCTCGATGTCGGGGACCTGCACGCCGGCGGCCTCCATCGCCACCGGGTCGTGCGCCACGACGCTGGCGCCCAGCTCGGTCAGGCGGTGGGCCACCGCGATGGCCGGAGACTGCCGGAGGTCGTCGGTCCCGGGCTTGAAGGCGAGCCCGAGCAGCGCGATCCGCTGGCCCTCGACGCTGCCGCCGAGCGCGTTGCGGATCTTCTGGACGAATCGCGTGCGCTGCTGCTCGTTGACCTCGGTGGCACTGCGCAGCAGCCAGAAGCTGAGCCCCTCACGCCGTGCGGCGTGCTCCAGCGCGGCCACGTCCTTGGGGAAGCACGAGCCGCCGTAGCCGAGCCCCGCCTTCATCGAGGCGGTCCCGATGCGCCTGTCCATGCCCATGCCCAGGGCGACCTCGTCGATGTTCGCGCCGACCAGGTCGCTGAGGTTGGCCATCTCGTTGATGAACGAGATCTTCAGGGCGAGGAACGCGTTGGAGCCGTACTTGATGAGCTCGGCGCCGGTGTTGGTGGTGCGGACCACCGGGGTGTCGTACGGGTTCAGCGCCCGGATCGCCCGGGTCACCGACGCCTCGTCCTCACCGCCCACCACGAAACGGTCGGCGTTGGCGATATCCTCGATGGCGCAGCCCTCGCGGAGGAACTCCGGGCATGACACCACGTGCACCCGTCCGCATCCGGCGCGGTCGATGAGCCGTTGCACGCGCCGTCCGGTGCCCGGCGTGACCGTGCTCTTGATGACCACCACCGTGCCGTCGGCCGCGTGCTCGGCGATCGTCGCGGCGACCCCGTTCAGCGCGCTGAGGTCGGCGCGGCCGTCGGCGAGCGGTGGCGTGCCCACGGCGAGCACCACCATGCGGACGTTCTCGAGTGCGGCGACCAGGTCCGCGGAGACGCTCAGCGCACCCGACTCGGTGACGCGTGCCAGGAGGGCACCGAGCCCCGGTTCGTAGATGGGCGGCTCACCCTGTGCGATCAGGGCGCGCCGGGTCGCATCGATCTCGATGAGCGTGACGTTGCGGCCGCTCGCCGCCAGGCACGCACCCGTGACCAGGCCGACATACCCCGCTCCGACAATGGCGATCGGCTCGATGCTGCTGGCTGCCTGCGCCCTGCCGGTCAGCGCGCGGAAATTCCTGAACTGCTCCATCACGGGTCCTCAAAGAGGCAGCGGAGAAGGTCGCTGCCGACTCGCCGGGAAGGGACGCGACACCTCCGGAGACCAAGCCAGTTTTGGTCAGGTCGTGAAGTGTGTGTCGGTATTCCGGTGACTTGGGTAACGGGAGCCGATGACGGATTCTTGCGGTTGGAGCTAATCGGAATGGACGTCGTTCACCTCACGATGGCGGAGGGGGAAGGCGATGTGACGTTCGTGTCTCGACCGTGTATCGACGTCCGTGCCGCCACAAGGAACGCCGTCGTCCTGGCGTCCTGGTCAGCGGCCGACAGGCCGAGCCTGGAACCACGACTGGGGAGTCAGACCGCGATGCCGTTCACCTCGATCACGCGCAGCTCCGGACGACGTCCGCCGAGCTGGAGCACCCTGCTCCTCAGGTGCGCCTGCGCGGCCGGCATCCTCGCCGTCGCCGGCGGCCTCGCGGGCTGCGGAGAGCCGTCCGCGGACGGCGCCGGGCAGGCCACGAGCCCGCGCATCGTGGTGGCCGATCCGAGCCTCTCTGCGGATGCTGGCACGTCTCCGACCGCCGACCCGGCGGTCGCCTTCTCCACCGATACATCGAACCTCGCGACGACCCCGGCACGCCCTCTCCATGCCCTGTCCCACCCGACGCCGATGCCGACGATGCGTGTCCGCGGACCGCGCCCGTCCGATCTGCCCAAGCCCATGCCCAGGGTGACGGGCGTGACGTCGCCGAGCCCGTCCGACCCCTACCCGGCCGCGAGGGTCAAGGGTGCGACCGCCGTGTGCGCCGACGGGCATTGGAACTACAGCACCAACCGAGCCGGCGCCTGCGCGACCCACGGAGGCGTGCACTGGTGGACCGGCAACCTCGGCGCCGCGGGCCCCGGAGGCTACTGAGGCCGTCGCCCTACGGCGTCCAGGAGCACCCCAGGGTTGAGGATCCACGCAGGATCGAGCACCCGCTTCGCCGTCGCCAGGGCTTCCGCCATCAGCGGCGGCACCTGCCGGTCGTACACGGACGTCCCAGGCGTGAGGACGAGTCTGAATCGCGATCGCCCATGCCTCCGTGCTCCACCTACTGCCCGGCGCGATCGCTGCGGTCCCGATGGCCCGTAGCGCCGTGTCATGGGGGAGGGGGCTGGTCACTCTCGCCCCGGCCAGGAAGCGCTTTCAACTCCTCCGCGACCGCGGCAGTGATTGGAGGGAGGTCTCCTGCGATGATGTCCCAAACCACCTCCATGCTCACTCCGAGGTAGCCGCGGACGATGCGGTTCCGGAATGCGGCGATGTCCCGCCACGGTAGCTCGGGGTGGCGAGCGCAGAGATCGTCGCTCAGGCGCTGCGTGGCCTCAGCGAGCGTCTGTAGCTCGTACAGTGCAGGCGCGTGTGATGTACTCGAGCTGTTCCCGCTCTCCGCGCGAAGTCACAGCCCAACGAGGTCACGAGCGACGTTTGCGCGGGCATGCTCCTGGACGGCCGTGCCGACGTCGACCGAGCGACCCAGCAGCTGCGAGAGGGCATCTTGCAGGTCCTGAAGGACGCCGAAGTACGCGAAGCCAGTCTGATCTGTGGCCAGATCGACGACGAGGTCGACATCGCTGTCCGGCCGCGCGTCTCCTCGGGCCACCGACCCGAACACGCGGACGTTGGACGCTCCGTGCTGGGCGGCGACCGCGAGGATGTCCTGGCGCAGCGACCGCAGCCGCTCCAGCGTCAAGGGCTCTCCGTCGGCAGCGTCGGGGAGCTGGCGGCGGCGGGGCTGAAGATCCGCCTTGCGCATACGCACGATCCTACCCGCTCGCCGGCATGCCCGCGGTGCGGGATCGCGTGCCCTCTGGGCACCCTCCCCGCCTGACCGATCGGGCAACCGGAATGCCCTCATCTCCTTCGCCAGGTCGCGTCGGAGCACCAGACAAAAGTCATTGCGCCAGCCGATCCAGTGAATGGAGGCGGCAGCGTCGAGGAGCTGTACGAGCAGTGGTGCCAGTTCGGTGGGCCGGATCCAGACAGCTGGGCTACGGCGGGTCCAGGAGCACCCCGGGGTTGAGGATCCAGGCGGGGTCGAGGGTGCGCTTGGCGGCGGCCAGAGCCTCCGCGACGAGCGGCGGCACCTGCCGGTCGTACCAGGGACGGTGGTCGCGGCCCACCGCGTGGTGGTGGGTGATCGTCCCCCCGGCGCCGAGGATCGCCTCGCTCGCCGCCGCCTTCACCTGGGCCCACTGCGCCCGCTGATCACCGTGCCGGCTCCGCGCGATCACCGTGAAGTACGGCGCGCACCCGTCCGGATACACGTGGGTGATGCGGCACGTGACCACCCCGCCGCCGCACACCTCCGCGACGGCGGCGCCGGCCCGCTCGGAGACGGCGCGCCACAGCTCCTCGAACCGGTCCCAGGTGACCGCGGTCTCGAAGGTCTCGACGATGTGCCCGAGCCGGGCGACCGCATCGCGGACGTAGGGCAGGCGCACGAACGCCGACCGCCACACCTCCGCGGTGCCGCCCCTGTGTCCGGACCCGGGGCGCACGGCGTCCGCCACCCCGCCGTGGTCGGCGCAGAGCTCCAGCGCGCGGGCGAGGGCGGCGTCCACGGGATGGTCCGCCGACTCGAAGCCGAGCAGCAGCAGGCAGGCGGAGCCGTCGCCGACCCGGTTGACCAGCGCCTCGGTGGCGTCGACCAGCCGGCAGGTCGCGGGCAGCAGGCCGCTCTGCCCCAGCGCCCGCGCGGCGGCGGCGCCGCCGGGGAGGT
>JAQBPH010000215.1:0-6675 GCA_028287625.1 Chloroflexota bacterium
GGCAGAGCGGCCAGCCGCGAATCTCAACCGGCGGCAGATCGGCCGAGCAACCCCACCGGCGGCAGAACGGCCGGGCCTCCCCACGCGGCAGATCGGATCGGCCCGAGCATCTCCACCCGGTGGCAGATCGGCCGAGCATCCCCACCGGCGAGAGAACCGCGCCTCTCCACACGGGCGGCGGACCTGTGCTGGCTGAAAAGAAAAGGGCCGGCGCTTGGCCGGCCCTCGTTCTTCGAAAGAAGCCTTTCGACCCGACTGATAAGCCGGGAATCGGTCTGAGTACCGTGATGTCAGTCGCTGCCCCAGACCATCCGCGAAGGAACCCTTCACTCGCGTCTGCAACGCTGTGGCGCAGACTGGTGGTCGGGGCTCTAGGTCTCGGCCCGGCCGCGCCTCAGGCGCTGCCAGATGGTTCGCATCATGCTGGCGATCCCTCCGACAATTGCCCGTCTCGTGTACCTAGGATGCAGCACGGGACCGCTCCCGTCAACACCCTGCGGTGATCGTTACAGGGCAACGCGAATCGGCGTGCGCAGACCGCGTCAGGCGACGCGCTCGGGCATGCGGCTCTCCACCCAGCGACGCAGCGCGTCACCGCTCTCCCACGAGGTGATCAGCGCGTAGCGCGGCTCCGGTCCCGGATGCCACACGACGTGGTACAGACGCTGGGTGTCGATGAGCAGCTGCATCCCCCGGTGCAGCCGGATGCGCGACTCGGTGGCCGGATCCTCGCGGTCCTCGCGCAGCACGAAGCACGAGCTCGGGCAGTCGCTCAGCTCCAACCAGGAGCGCACCACCCATCCCTCGCCGTCGGGGTTCAGGCGGTTGTTGTCGTCGAGGTGCAGCTGGCGCAGCGCCGCCTGCTCGGACTCGTACGGATTGAGCTTGATGACGCGTACGCGTCCGAAGCGCGCACCGACGCTCTCGACGTAGTCGACCAGGGTCGGGCAGATGGCACGGTTCTTCGTCCACACCCCGTCCTTGTCCGGCTTCCCGTGATCCCAGAAGCCGCCGCACTCCATCTCGCCGAGAGCTGAGGCGATGGGCGCGAAGTTGGTGTCGCCGCCGCTCTTCCAGTCCATGTAGTCGAGGTCCAGGTACTCGCTCTCCGGCACCGGCGGACCGTTGTAGTCACGCAGCACGACGAATCCCCTCTCGGCGAGGACATCGAGCTTCTCATGCATGGGATCTGGACCTCGTTCTGGGCGGTGGGACAGACGCGGGGCGTCAGGGTAGGACAGTCAGCAGGGCTCCCGGAGGGCCTCCAGCACCTGGTCGTGGAGCAGCCCGTTGCTGGCCACGGCGCTGCCGCCGTCGATGCGAGGCCGGCCCTCCAGGTCGGTGAAGCGGCCGCCCGCCTCCTCGACGATCAGCAGCAGCGGGGCCAGGTCCCACGGGGAGACCTCGGGCTCCACGGCGATCTCGACGCAGCCCTCGGCGACGAGCACGTGCGACCAGAAGTCGCCGAAGCCGCGGCTGCGCGCGCAGCGTCGCGCCAGCCCCAGGAAGCGCTCCTCGAGGCCGCGGGCGGCGAAGCCGGGGACGCTGTCGTAGGCGAGCTGGGCCTGCTCGAGCGAGGCCACCGCGGAGACGCGGACCGGCCGCCCCGAGGCGTGGGCGCCGCCGCCGCGGACGGCCCACCATCGCGCCCCCAGCGCCGGCGCGGAGACCACTCCGACCTCGATGCGGCCCTCCACCTCGAGGGCGATCAGGGTGGCGAAGACGGGGATGCCGCGCACGAAGTTCTTCGTCCCGTCGATCGGGTCGAGGAACCAGCGCCGCTCGCGGCCGCCCTCGCTGCCGTACTCCTCCCCCACCAGGCCGTCCTCGGGGCGCGCCGCCTGGATCCGGGCGCGGAGCTCGCGCTCGACGGCGCGGTCGGCCTCGGTGACCGGCGAGCCGTCCGGCTTGCGCTCGACGGCGAGCGCGCTGCGGAAGCCGGCCATGCTGATGCGGTCGGCGCGATCGGCGAGGTCGAGGGCGAGGGCGAGGTCGGCGTCGGCGGGGGCTACAGGTGGATCCCCCGCATCAGCCGTCCCAGCGCCCAGGCCTCCGGGCTGACCGTCGCGGGCTCCGCCGTCCCCTCCCCGTCCCGCCGTGGCGCGCTGTCCGGGAGGACCGCATAGGCGGCGCTCATCAGCAGCTGGGCGAGCCCGGGGCTGACCGCGTTGGCGACCTGGCCCGCCCTCCCCAGGCGGGTCGACACCTCGGCCGGGCGGCTGATCATCGACTGCACCACCATCTCCGCGGCCTCGTCGGGGCTGATGGTGGGGAAGTTCCTGTAGATCGAGGTGGGCGCGATCATCGGGGTGCGCACCAGCGGCATGTGGATCTCGGTGATGGCCACGCCGTCGGCGGCGACCTCGGGGGCGAGGCAGCGCGAGAACGCGTCGAGCGCGGCCTTGCTGGCGACGTAGGCGGCGAAGCGCGGCGGGAACGTCTGGGCGCCGATGCTGGAGATGTTGACGATCTGGCCGCGGCCGCGCTGGCGCATCCCCGGGATCACCTCGAGGATGCAGGCGATGGCCCCGAAGTAGTTGAGCTGCATGGTCCGCTCGAAGTCGTGGAAGCGGTCGAGCGACTGCAGCACCCCTCGACGGATGGAGCGCCCGGCGTTGTTCACCAGCACGTCGACGCGGCCGTGGCCGGCCACCACGCTCCGCACCATCGCGCGGCAGGCCTCGACGTCGCTGAGGTCGGTCGGGTGAACCGAGGCCCGTCCCCCCGCGGCCTCGATCTCCGCGCGCACCTCCTCGAGCTTCCCGACGCCGCGCGCGACCAGCACGACGGTGGCGCCGGCGGCGGCGACCCGCAGCGCCACCGCCCGGCCGATGCCGCTGGAGGCGCCGGTGATCAGCACCACCCGGTCCTGGAGGACGCGGCGCAGGTTGGCCTCGGTGGGCAGCTCGGGGTCGAGGCGGCGCTCCCACCAGTCCCAGACCTTCCAGGCGTAGGTGTGGAGCGGCGGGCAGGCTATGCCGGTGCCGGCCAGCGCCTCCTGGGCGTTGCCGGCGTCGAAGGTGGCCGGGTAGTCCATGTAGTGGAACGCCGCCTCGGGGATCCCCAGCCGCTCCAGCACCTGGCGGCGCACCCGCTGCACCGCGGGCAGCTCGCCGATCATCCCCAGGGCGTTGCCGGGCACGAGCCTGGCCATGCGCCGGTCGAAGCGCAGCGCGAACTCGGGGGCGTGGGCGGCGCGGCAGAAGGTGTTGAGGGTGTCGCCGAGGCTGAGCGGGGCGGGGTCGACGAGGTGGAAGACCTGCCCGTCGCGCCCCGGCAGGTGGGCGATGTGATCCATCGCACGGGCCACGAAGTCGACCGGGACCAGGTTGAGCTCTCCCCCCTCGGGACCGGCGAAGGGCATCCACTGCGGGAAGGAGTCGCGCAGCCGCTGGATCAGCTTGAAGGCGTAGTAGGGGCCGTCGACGCGATCGGCCTCGCCGGTCTCGGAGGAGCCGATCACCATCCCCGGCCGGTAGATCCGGTGGGGGACCGTGCTCTCGGTGCGGACGATCGCCTCGGCGGCGTGCTTGGTGCGGAAGTAGGGGTGGTCGAGCTCCTGCCCCTCGTCGAACATCGCCTCGGTGAAGCGCCCCCGGTGGCGGCCGGCGACGGCGATCGAGCTGGTGTGGTGGAGGCAGCCGGCCGCGATGGCGTTGGCGAGGGCGACGGTGTTGCGGGTGCCCTCGACGTTGGCCCGGTCCGACTCCTCGTCGCCGGCGGTGAGGTCGTAGACGGCGGCGAGGTGGAACACCTGGGCGCCGCGGAGCCGCGCACGGTCGGCCTCGGAGACCCCGAGCCCGGGTTCGGAGATGTCGCCGCCGACCGCCCGCAGCCGGGATCCTCCGGGGTCGAGGCGCTCGCGGAGGGCCTCGAAGCGGGCCATCGAGCCGGGCCGGACCAGCAGCGCGATCTCGCCCTCGCGGCGGAGGAGGAGGGGCAGCAGCTGGCGCCCGATGAACCCCGTGGCACCGGTGACGAAGTACTGCACGGACGCATCCTCCTCTATCCCCCATCCCACGGGGAAGGCGCCGTCGGGCCCACGAGGCATATTCTTGACATCGGCGTCAAGGCCGCGCCGATCCCCACCATCGAGGTCGTCATCCCATGCCCGAAGCAGTCATCGTCGCCGCCGGTCGCTCGCCCATCGGCCGGGCCTTCAAGGGCTCGCTGGTCAACGTGCGGCCCGACGACCTCGCCGCCCAGGTGGTCTCGCGGGTGCTCGACCGGGTGCCCCAGCTGGACCGCACGGAGGTCAACGACCTCATGCTCGGCTGCGGCCTCCCCGGGGGCGAGCAGGGCTTCAACATGGGCCGGGTGGTGAGCCTGCTCGCCGGGCTCGACGTCCCCGGGACCACCATCACCCGCTACTGCTCGTCGTCGCTGCAGACCACGCGGATGGCCTTCCACGCCATCAAGGCGGGCGAGGGCGACCTCTTCGTCAGCGCCGGGGTGGAATGCGTCAGCCGCTTCGGCAACGGCAGCTCGGACATGCCCCAGTGCCAGAACCCGCGACTCCAGCCCGGCAATCCCGAGGGCTACCCGGACGTCTACATCGCCATGGGCCAGACCGCGGAGAACGTCGCCGACCGCGAGGAGATCTCCCGCGAGGAGATGGACCGGTTCGCGGCGCGCAGCCAGAACCGCGCGGTGCAGTCGCAGAACGACGGCTTCTTCGACCGCGAGATCATCCCCGTGGAGCTGCCCGACGGCTCCCGGCTGGGCCGTGACGACGGTCCCCGCCCCGGCACCACCGCCGAGGTGCTCGGCACCCTCAAGCCGGTCTTCCGCGAGAACGGCAGGGTGACCGCGGGCAACGCCTGCCCGCTCAACGACGGGGCCGCCGCGGTGGTGGTGATGTCCGACGTCCGCGCCCGCGAGCTGGGGATCAAGCCGCTCGCCCGCATCATCTCCACCGGGCTCAGCTCGCTCGCCCCCGAGATCATGGGCCTGGGACCGATCGAGGCCTCGAGGCAGGCGCTGCAGCGGGCGGGGATGAGCATCGACGACGTCGACGTGGTGGAGATCAACGAGGCCTTCGCCGCCCAGGTGATCCCCTCCGCTCGCGGCATCGGGCTCGACGCCTTCGACGACCGCCTCAACCCCTTCGGCGGCTCGATCGCGCTCGGGCACCCCTTCGGGATGACCGGGGCGCGGATCACCTGCACCCTGCTCAACGGCCTGCGCACCCTCGACAGGAGCATCGGCCTGGAGACGATGTGCGTCGGCGGCGGCATGGGGATGGCGATGATTCTCGAGCGGCTCGACTGACCCACTGCGAAACCTCTGTGTGGCCAGGGACGTTCTGGCTTCGACTGCGCCCGCCGCCACGGGCGCGGCGCCGTCCGACACGTTCGAGGGTGTTACGGTTCCTCTCATGATCTCCACGCGTCCCCGCTCTCTCTCCGCGGCCCTTCTGACGCTGGTCAGCGCCATCGCGCTCAGCGCATGCTCCGGCTCGTCCGCCGCGGGCCAGGGCAAGGCGGCCGCCGCCGGGCCCCACGCCGTGCCGCCGGTCATCGCCATCTCCCCCGGCGACGGGGACGCCTCGGTGAAGCTCGACGCCCCGGTGCGGGTGAGCAGCCTCGACGGCAAGCTCGACACCGTGGTCCTCCACTCCGTCGCCGACCCCACCCCGCTCTCGGGGCAGATGGCCGCCGACCACTCCAGCTGGACCTCCAGCGCGCTCTTCGACCCCGCCACGAAGTACCTGGTCGAGGCCACCGCCCGCGGGCAGAACGGGCTGACCGGGATCTCGCGCTCGGGGTTCACGACCGAGACCACCGCCGGCCGCCTGACCGCGGCGCCCCAGCCCGTCGACGGCAGCACCGTCGGCGTGGGGATGCCGGTGATCCTCCGCTTCAACAGCCCCATCCCCCCGGAGCGGCAGGCGGCGCTGCTGCAGCGGGTGACGGTGCAGGCCACGCCGGCCACGGTCGGCGCCTGGCACTGGTTCGCCCCCACCGAGGTGCACTGGCGGCCCAGGGACTACTGGCTGCCGGGCACGAAGGTGACGGTCACCGCCAACCTGCGCGGCCTCGACGCCGGCAACGACGTGTGGGGCCTCGGTGACTTCAGCTACGCCTTCGCGATCGGCGAGAAGCACGTGTCCACCATCGACACCGTCAGCCACCAGATGACGGTCACCGCCAACGACCAGGTGGTCCACACCTACCCGATCAGCGCAGGCCGGACGAAGAACCCGACCATCAGCGGCGTGCTCGTGGTCCGCTACAAGCAGTACGACGTGCTCATGGACTCGTCGTCGATCGGCATTCCCCGGTACTCGGCGGACGGCTACTACGAGCACGTCTACTGGGACACCGCGGTGTCGACGTCCGGATACTTCGTGCACAGCGCGCCCTGGTCGATGTGGGCGCAGGGCGGCTCCAACGTCTCCCACGGCTGCGTCAACCTCAGCCCGGCGCGAGCCCAGGAGTTCTACCAGTTCAGCCAGATCGGCGACATCGTGCAGGTGACCGGCAGCTCCCTCACCGCCGACGCCAGCGACGGCGAGGGTGACTGGCAGATCCCCTTCGATCAGTTCGCCAACAGCGGCGCCGGCGCCGCTCCGCCGCCGGCCAGCGCCAGGCCGGGCGGCGGGCTCTGAGCCGCGAGCCGGCCGCGTAGCCGCCGCCGGCGCCGCTCCCAGTCGGCCACCCAGCCTCCCGCCGG
>JAQBPH010000218.1:0-9266 GCA_028287625.1 Chloroflexota bacterium
CTGAAGGGCGACCTGCGCGCGGCGATCCGGGCGATCAACGAGACCCTGCTCACCACCCTCGGGGGCTGCGGCGACCAGGAGCGCAACATCATGTGCTGCGCCGCACCGGTCCGCGACCGCTTCCGCGGCGAGGTGCTCGCCGCGGTGGCCGGCCTGGTCCACGCGCTCACCCCCTCGACGCGCGCCTACCACGAGATCTGGCTCGACGGGGAGCTGGCCTGCAGCTCGCAGCCCGACGACGAGGACGAGCCCCTCTACGGCGAGCGCTACCTGCCGCGAAAGTTCAAGACCGCGGTGGCGCTCGAGGGGGACAACTGCGTCGACGTCTACGCCAACGACCTCGGGCTGGTCGCGCTCCGCGACGGCAGCGGCGGGCTCGGCGCCTTCAACATCCTCGTCGGCGGCGGCATGGGGCGCACCCGCGGCAGGCCCGAGACCTTCGCCGCCGTCGCCCAGCCGATGGCGCGCGTCGCCGCCGATCAGGTGGTGGCGGCGAGCCGTGCCGTGGTCACGGTGCAGCGCGACTTCGGCGATCGCACCGACCGGCGGCATGCGCGCCTCAAGTACCTGATCGCCGACCGTGGCCTCGGCTGGTTCCGCGAGCGGGTGCAGGAGCGACTGGACGTCCCCCTCGACGATCCCGCGCCGATGATGTGGCCGGCGGTCGACGACCACCTCGGCTGGCACGAGCAGCAGGACGGCCTGCTCTATCTCGGCGTGTACGTCGAGAACGGGCGCATCGCCGACACCCCGCACCAGCGTCTGCGCAGCGCGCTGCGCAGCATCGTCGAGGAGCTGCGACCCCAGGTGCGCCTCACCCCGCAGCAGAACGTCATCCTCGCCGACGTGCGCCCGCACCACCGCGGGCGCATCGACTCGCTGCTGCGGGAGCACGGGGTGCCGGCGGCCGGGGAGATCCCCGCGACGCTGCGCAACGCCATGGCGTGCCCGGCGTGGCCGACCTGCGGGCTGGCGGTCGCCGAGGCGGAGCGGGCGCTGCCGTCCCTGATCCGCGAGATCGACGCGCTGATCGAGCAGCTCGGGCTCGGCGCGGAGCGCATCAGCTACCGGATGACCGGCTGCCCCAACGGCTGCGCCCGTCCCTACCTCGGCGACGTCGGCATGGTGGGCACCACCCTGGGGAAGTACGACGTCTTCCTCGGCGGTGACCCCGCCGGCACCCGGCTCAACCAGCTCTACGCGGGCAACGTGCCGATCCACGAGATCGTCGCGGTGCTGCGCGGCCCGCTCACCGGCTTCCGCGACGAGCGCCGCCGTGGTGAGAGCTTCGGCGGCTGGTGCCATCGCGCCGGCCTCACGGCGCTGCGCGATCGCTTCGGAGTGGCGGTGCCGCCGCTGCCGCCGCTGCGCCTGCCGGTGCTCGAGCGAGCCGCACACGAACACCGTGGCGCCGCGGTACCAGGGTGACCACCTGCCGCCGCGCGGGCTCGAGGGAGGGGCTGGCGGCGCGCAGCCGCACCGAGGTGAGCACGGTGCGCAGCACCACCCGCATCTCCATGGTGGCGAAGGCCGCTCCCAGGCAGCGCCGGGTGCCGCCGCCGAACGGCAGCCAGGCGTGGGCGGCGGGGCGGCGCCCGAGGAACCGCTCCGGCCGGAAGACGAGCGGCTCCGGGTAGATCTCCGGCCGGCGCTGCAGCAGGTGGATGCTGAGCACGGCGACCACTCCCGGTGGCAGCTCGACCCCGCCGACGGTTCTCGGCGCCCGGAGGTGGCGGCCGATCTCCGGCACCACCGGGCGCAGCCGCAGCGCCTCGCGGATCACCGCGTCGAGGAGCGCATCGCCGCCGTCCTCGAGCTCGGCGATGACCCGCTCGAGCACGGCGGGGTGGTGAAGCAGCAGGTCGACGGTCCACGCCAGCGCCGCGGCGGTGGTCTCGTGCCCGGCCACGAGCACGGTGAGCAGCTCGTCGTACACCTCGACGTCGCCGAGCGCGGAGCCGTCGGGACGGCGCGCCTGCAGGAGCATCGAGAGGATGTCGGCGCGCCGCTGGGCACCGGCGGCCGCGCGGCGCTCGCGGATGGTGGCGAGCACCGTCTCGCGCACCCGCACCCGGGCCGCGACGAACCCCGCCCAGGGCGTGAGCGGGCCCAGGTCACGGCGGAAGGCGGGCATGATCAGCAGCCGCCGGGCGGCGAAGCCGAGCAGGCTGGCGACGGTGCCGCGCAGCTCCGCGAGCCGTCCGCCCTCGACCCCGAAGACGGCGCGCAGGATGACCTCCAGGGTGATCTCGCGCATCCGCTCCCAGATCGAGAAGGGCGCGCTCCCGGGCCAGGAGCGCAGGCTGCTCCGGGTCACCTCGGCGATCAGCTCGGCGTGGTCGCGCAGCCGCTCGCCGTGGAAGGGCGGCAGCATCAGCCGCCGCTCCTCGAGGTGACGGTCGCCGTCGAGCAGCAGCAGCGAGTTGGCGCCCAGCACCGCCCCGAGGTCGTGGGCGTTGACGTCGCCGGCGGTCGCCTGGTCGGGAGCGGCGGAGAGGATGTCGCGCGCCGCCTCCGGGCTGCTGAAGCAGACCAGGATGTGGCCGCCGGCGAGGCGGAGGGTGAAGCTCTCGCCGTGACGGTGCCGGCAGGCGTCGAGGAACGCGATGTTGTGGAAGGCGAGCAGGTATGCCTGGGCGGCGGCGGGCAGCCGGGGGCCGGGCGGCAGGGGCATGGGCCGCCGGATCCTAGCACCGCTGAGGCCGCGCCCCCGCCCGCGGCGACCTCGAGGAGGACCCTCGACGGGGCCACCGCCATCCCGCTGATGGCCGCCGTCGAGGGCTGGCCGGCGACACCCTGGATGACGCCGTGGACGCCTCCGTCTACGGAAGCGACGTCCGGGCGTTGACCGTGGCGATCACGTACGGGAGCGCGTTCTCGAAATCCGCGCGGTCCTCCTCGCCGACGTAGAGGTTCAGCTCACGGGTGCCGGCGGCGTTGCCGTTGCGGTCGGTGACCACCCAGTCGGGCGCGGAGAGGCGGGCGCAGTCGGCGGCTGCCGGGGCCTGCTTCGTGGTGCCGTCGACGCCGCAGTCGAGCACCCTGACGTGGGTGCCGAGGGGCACGGCGTCGTCGGCGGCGGCGGAGACGAACGGCCGCAGCGGGTTGCCCGCGGCGTCGCTCGCGGAGGTGTCGAGCGAGAATCCGCCCTGGGCGTCCCAGGCGAGGAACCTCCCCGCGTACCTCCCGCTGGTGATGCGGCCGGTGCCCTCGTCCTTCACCCTGGCGACGAAGTCGTCGGGGTAGCTGCCCAGCGGGGTGGTCCCGTTGCTGCACTCCTCGGCGTTGAGGTCGCAGCCGGTGACCGGCGCCAGCTTCCCGTGGTGGAACGACTCCACCGCGGTGTAGTACACGGCGAGCCTCCAACCCGGGGGCGCCTGAGTCCCCGGGTTGGCGCCCACGGGCGCCACCGCGGCGGGGGTGGTCGCCGCGGGCGAGGCGCTGCCCTGGCCGGCGCGGGTGCCGGCGTTCGCGCTTCCGGCGGGAGGTGAGCTGCCGCAGGACACCGCCGCGGCACCGAGGACGGCCAGCAGCAGCGCATGGCGTCGCGTCATGTGAACACCGCCTTCCTGAGAGGGTTGGGCGCGCGCCGTCGATCATCTGCGCGCTCGGATACAACGCCGGGATCCGCGTGGATCTTGCGTGGATCGCTCCCCGTCAGTCGCCCCCGGCGGCGTGGAGGCGTCCGCCGCGGCGGACGACGGCGAGGATGCCGCGGGCGGTGCTGCGCCCCGTGCCGGCGCGGCGGGACGGCTCCCGCTCACCGTCGGGTCGGGTGCCGGAGACGGCCTCGAGAGAGGCGATGACGCTGACCACCCGAGCGGTCACCGTCCGGGTGCAGGTCGCGTCGACCACCGGGAGTCGAGAGGCCGCGTGCGTGAGCCCGAGGGCCTCGGAGAAGAGCCGTGCGGACACGGTCGCGCACGCCTCCATCGCCGACTCGTGGTAGAGCCATTCCGGGTCGCGAGCGATCGCGGACCGCGGGATCGCGGACCAGTCGTCGGAGTCGCAGAACACGCGGAGACTCATCTCGTGCCGGCGTGCGTCGGCCCAGAGGACCCGCGGCGTCACCGTCCTCGCCGAGTACGTCATGGCCCTGCCCGATGCCCCCCACCATGAGCTTCCACTCCGACACCGCGCCCCCATCCTGACGGCATCGTCCGGAAGGTCAATCCTCCGCGCGGGGGGTTGGCCATCCCCTGTGCACGTCCCCTGCGGCGCCCCGTGGCACCGGAGGGTCCTGCGACCCTCCGGGCGCCCCGCCGAGCTCCCCTGCGGCCTGGAGGAGCCGGACTGCAATGGGGACGCAGACCCGCGGAGCCGGCCCAGCCGCGACGCAAGCGCGGAGGCAGATGTTAAGGGCTGGTGAGCATTGGGGATGTGTGCGCCGGGCCACCGTGTATCCTCGCCCCCCGTGGCCTCGTCGCTGCCGCGCAGCCCCGCACCCGCGCCCCCGTGGTGACCAGGGCGGTGTGACGGCGTCACCGGTGATGGCGGGACACGCCGCAACGTGTCCCGGACGTGGCCGCCCGCACGCGCGGCGAGAGCCGTACTCTGACGGCATGAGCACGGCGATGCCCGCCGGGCGGGGCCGGCTGCGTATCTATCTCGGCGCCGCGCCGGGGTCGGGGAAGACCTTCGCCATGCTGCGCGAGGGTCGCGAGCGCGTGGCCGCGGGCGAGGACGTGGTGATCGGCTTCGTGGAGACCTACGGCCGCCCCCGGACCGTGCAGGCGACCGGCCGGCTGGAGGTGGTGCCTCGGCTGGAGGTGCCGTATCACGGGACGGTGCTCGGGGAGATGGACCTCGACGCCGTGCTCGAGCGCCGCCCCCATGCGGTGCTCGTCGACGAGCTCGCTCACACCAACGCGCCGGGGGTGCGCCACGCCAAGCGCTGGGAGGACGTCGAGGGCCTCCGCGACGCCGGCATCGACGTGGTGACCACGCTGAACGTGCAGCACATCGAGAGCGTCAAGGACCTGGTCGAGCACATCACCGGCATCGCCGTCCGCGAGACCGTCCCCGACCGGGTCATCGACCGCGCCGACGAGATCCACTTCACCGACATCGCGCCCGAGGCGCTGCGCAAGCGGATGCGCCACGGCAACATCTACGCGGCCGACACGGTCGAGACCGCGCTGGGCAACTTCTTCCGTCCGGGCAACCTCGCCGCGCTGCGCGAGATCGCGCTGCGGATGGTGGCGCAGCGGTCGGGGGACGGCCGCGGCGACGTGCGGCCGCCTCCGCAGGACGTGCTCGTCGCCATCTCGGGCCGCGACAGCTCCGAGGCGCTCATCCGTCGCGGGGTGCGCATCGCCCGCCGCTTCGGCGGCCTCTGCACGGTGGTGACGGTGGTGCGCCCGGTGGAGGCGTCGCACCAGGCGGTGGCCCGGGCCCGCGCCGTCGCCGACCTGCTGCAGTGCTCGCTGATCGTGCGCGAGTCGGCCGACGTGGCCAGGGAGCTGGTCAGGGTCGCCCAGGAGCTGGACAGCCGCCACCTGGTGCTCGGCGAGTCGCCGAACGAGCGCTCGCTGTGGCGGCGGCTGCGACCCGCGCTGCTCGACCGTGTCGTCGACGAGCTCCCCGGTGTCGACGTCCACGTCATCGCCCGCTTCGACGGCGCGCGGCGGCGCCGGCCCGCCCCCCCGCGGGTGGCGCTGCGGCGACACCCCGAGGACCTGCTCCGCGACCTCGCACCTCCGCCCCGTGGCGCGCTGCGCGTCTACGTGGGCTACGCGCGGGGCTGCGGCGCCACCACGGCGATGCTCGAGGAGGGCCGCCGCCGCCGGGAGCGCGGGACCGACGTGGTGGTCGCCGCGGCGACGACGTCGGGACGCAGCGAGTGCGAGGGCGCGCTGGCGGGGCTGGAGCTCCTGGGCGGCCGCGGGGACGAGCCGCCGCCCGACCGCCTCGATGTGCTGGCGGTGCTCCGGCGCAGCCCCGACGTCGTCTGCGTCGACGACCTTGCCGCTCCGGACATCGACGGCCACACCCGTGCCGAGGTGGTGTCGCAGCTCGTCGACGCGGGCATCACCGTGCTCGCAACCCTCCACGTGGGCGACGTGCGCAGCACCGTCCGGGCGCTGGGCGGCCCGGGCAATGGTGGCCGGCCGCTGGTCGACGACTCGGTGCTCGACCTCGCCGACGAGGTCGAGCTCGTCGACGTCGTCCCCTCGGTGCTCGACGACCGGCTGCGCCGCGGCGACATCGTCCCCCCCGGCCAGGTCGAGGCTGCGCTGCGGGGTGAGTTCCGCCCGGAGCTGCTGTCGAGGCTGCGGACCATGGCCTTCCGGCTCATCGCCCAGCACACCGACCGCCGGCTGGTGGCGTACATGCACGAGCGCAGCATCGAGCGGCCGTGGGAGGCGCGCGCCCGGGTGATGGTCTGCATCCCGCCCCGCCCCAACCAGGAAAAGCTCATCCGCCGCGCCGCCAGCCTGGCCGGGAGCCTCGACGGCGAGCTCCGGGTGGTCACGGTGCGCACCCGGCAGCGCTCCGAGGCGGAGAAGGCGCATCTCGACGCCTACGCGGCCCTCGCCGCCGAGCTCGGCGGCGAGTTCGTCACCCTGCACCACTCCGAGGCGGCGCCCGCCCTCGCCGGCTATGCGAAGAAGATCCTCGCCACCGAGATCCTGCTCAGCCGCGGCCGCGATCAGCACGGGCACTGGTCGAAGGGCACCGTGCACAAGCTGGTGTGGATGCTCAGCGACGTGGACATCCACATCCTCGCGCGGCGCCGCTCCGACGAGCGCCCGGTGGCCATCCGGGGCACTGCGACGCAGCCACGGAGGCTGCCTCCGGTGGGCGGCTCACTATAGTCCCGGGAGGTTCAGCGCACCCGACGGAGGAGCTCATGACCACCGCCGACACCGGCGCGGCCGCCGTCCTCGTCGAGCGGCGCGACGGCGTGCTCGTGATCACCCTCAACCGCCCCCACGCACGCAACGCCGTCGACAGCGCGGTCGCCGGCGGCGTCGCCGCGGCGCTCGACGAGCTCGACGCCGACAGCACCCTGCAGGCGGGGGTCATCACCGGCGCCGGCGGCTTCTTCTGCGCGGGCATGGACCTCAAGGCGTTCGTCCGCGGCGAGTCGCCGCGCGCCGGCGACCGCGGCTTCGCCGGGATCTGCCAGCGGCCGCCGGACAAGCCGATCATCGCCGCGATCGAGGGCTTCGCGCTCGCCGGCGGCCTGGAGATCGCCCTCGCCTGCGACCTGGTGGTCGCCGCCCGCGGAGCGCGGCTCGGCATCCCCGAGACCAGGCGCGGCCTGGCCGCGGCGGCGGGCGGCCTGCTCCGCCTCCCCCGGCGCATCCCCTACCACGTCGCCATGCAGATGGCGCTCACCGGCGAGCCGATCAGCGCCGAGCGCGCCTACGAGGTGGGCCTGGTGGTCGAGCTCTGTGAGCCCGGCGCCGCCCTCGACGCGGCGCTGCGCCTCGGCGGCCTCATCGCCGCCAACGGGCCGCTGGCGGTGCGGGTCTCGAAGCAGGTCATCCGCTCCGCCGTCGACTGGGAGGAGTCCGAGGCCTGGAGCCGGCAGAGCGAGCTCACCGCGCCGGTGTTCTCGTCCGCCGACGCCCGCGAGGGTGCGATCGCCTTCGCCGAGAAGCGGCCGCCGGTCTGGCAGGGGCGCTGAGCCCCGCTCAGACCGCCGGGTCGGCCCGGCCGGCGATGGCGACCAGCGCGGCCACGTGCTCGTCGAACGCCCGGCGACCGGCCGGGGTGATGGAGAGCCAGGTGCGCGGCCGCTTGCCCACGTAGCCCTTCCTCACCGCGACGTAGCCGCCTGCTCGAGGGTCGCCACCTGCTTGCAGAGCACCGAGTCGCTCATCTCCACGGTGTCGCGGACGAAGCTGAACTCGGCGCTGTCGGCGGCGGCGAGCGTGGCCATGATCGAGAAGCGGACCGGCGCGTGGATCACCGCGTCGAGGCGGTGGCGGGGGTGGCTCCGGCTCCGGTCCGAGTCCTCCGCCGCGGCCGTCACAGCCGGCAGGGGCCGGGGGCGGCGGGAGGCGGCCGGCATCAGCGCCGGCCGCCGTCCCCCGGGGGCTGCGCTACCTCGTACCGGCGCAGGTGCAGTCGGGGCTGCACTTGTCGTCCGCGGTGCACGCGCAGTTGGGGCCGCACTTGCAGCCGGCGCTGCAGCCGCAGCCCTCAGCCATGCTGGTCTTCATGGTCACTCCTTCTCAGTGGTCGCTCGGCGCTCGCTCAGTGCTCGGTCGCCACGTCCTGTCGCCGGCCCGGGCTCGGTCCGGTGTCCGTGACTATACCCCCACGGGGCATGTGGTGGCAATGCAGGTCGCCGGTTCGTCACACCGGTCAGCCGATAGTGCCCGGTCATGCGGAGCCGCGTGTACAATGCCCCAGGAGGGCACCGGCATCAGCGGTGGCCACCTCGCGCGGAGGACAGGTCGGTGGCCACGAAGGGTCGGAAGGGCTCCTACCAGGCGTCGAAGGAGGAGCTCGCCGCCCGCTTCAGCCGGCTCCAGGGGCAGATCAGCGGCATCGCCCGGATGGTCGAGGAGGAGCGCTACTGCCCCGACGTGCTGACCCAGATCAGCTCCGCGGTCGCCGCGCTCGAGAAGGTCGGCTTCATCCTGCTCCGTGAGCACATTGCGAACTGTGTCGTCGAGGACGTGGCCCGGGGCAAGGGTGACGAGACCGTCAACGAGCTGATGGCGGTGGTGCATCGCTTCGCCGGGCGCTGATCGTGCGAAAAGGGCACCACTGCAGCGAAAACGGCATCGCCGGACCCGTTGACATCCGCTCGCGGGAGCCCCACCATGCGGGCACGTTCGAGCAGCTGGGATCCGGGGACAGTGCATGTGCGATGCGATCACGCCGATCTGTGTGCAGCGCCGCGCTGACACGTTCGCCGCACTCGCTTCTTTCACGTAGCCGCACTCGCTTCTTTGTCACAGAGGGACGTCGACGCCCCCCACACCTCACGGTATCCTCTGCCCGATGCGCGAGCATGCACGCCACCGCTGGACGGCAGCCGGGATCACCCTGCTTCCCTTCCTCGGGGTGTGGCTGGGCCACACCGCGGAGTACGTGCGCCTCAACGGCACGGTGGGCATGCGCGCGGAGCTGACCGGTTCGGTCCACGGATACATGCTCCCTGCGGGCATCCTGCTCTCCGTGCTGGCCGCCGCCGCGGGGCTGCGCTGCGCCCAGGTCTGGTGGGAGCTGGGCCTGCGGCTGCGCGCCGCCCGCGACGCCGTCGCCCGCGCCTGGCGCGGGCGCACCGGCCCTGCTCCCGCCGC
>JAQBPH010000323.1:0-3658 GCA_028287625.1 Chloroflexota bacterium
CAGCTCGCCCTCGGCGCGCCGGACCGCCTGCTCGAGCTCGGCGACGCGCCCGGCACGCGCGTCGGGATCGGGGCCCGGTCGCCGCTGGGCGGCCGCGACGGGGGCGGCCCGCCGGCGGTCGCGAATCGCCTCGGAGACGGCGGCGGTGTCGGACTCCGGCTCTCCGACGGGTCCGAAGCCCGGCGGGTCGAGGTCGCGGTCGAGGATGCCCAGGAGCAGCGCCTCGCGCTCCGCCGGAGCGCCGGCGGCAGCCGCCTGCGCGGTGGTCCGGGCGCGCCGCACGGTGGCGTCGGTGGCCGGGTGGCCGGCCTGCTCGAGGATGCCCCGAGCCCGCCGCCCCGCCTCGTCGAGGAGGCCGCGGACGCGCGCGCTCGCCTCCCGCAGCGCCTCGGGGGCGCCCCGCCGCTGCGCCTCCCGCGCGTCGGATGCGGCGACGAGCAGGTCGCGCACCAGGTCGGGCGCCCAGGCCGCGAGCTGGTCGACCACCCAGGCGCCGAGCGACGGCTTGCGCAGCCCGGCGACCGCCGCGGCCGCCTCCCGATCGCCGTCGGTGCGCAGCCGGCGCGCGAGCTCGGCGCGCGCCCGGACGAACTCCTCGAGCGGCCCGCGATAGAGCTCGGCGCCCTGCATGTCAGACCCTCCCGAGCACCAGCCGGGCGTGCTCCTCGGGGGCGATGTTGCGCCCGCTGACCACGCACACGGTGGCGCCGCCGGTGGCGGCGGGTCGTCCCCGCAGCGCCGCGGCGACCGCCAGGGCGCCGGTGGGCTCGACCACCAGCCCGGCGCCGGCGAGCGCGCGCACCGCCTCCACCACCTCGGCGTCCGTGACCGTCACCACGTCGTCGACCAGCGCCTCCACGATGGGGAAGGTCAGCTCTCCCGGGGTGGTGTTGCGGGCGCCGTCGCAGATCGTCCGCGGCGCCGGGACGGCCACCCGCCGCCCCGCCACCAGGGAGCGCACGGTGTCGTCGCCGTCCTCGGGCTCCACCCCGACGATGCGCACCCGGGTCCCCAGGGCGTCGCGCAGCGCGACCGCGACCCCGGACAGCAGCCCGCCACCGCCCAGGGGCACGACCACGCTCGCCGCGTCCCCCGCCTGCTCGGCGATCTCCAGCCCGCAGGTCCCCTGGCCGGCGATCACCAGGGGGTGGTCGTAGGCGGGGATCAGGGTGAGGCCCCGCTCCTCCGCCACCGCCAGCGCCGCGGCGTTGCGCGCCTCGGTCTCGGGTGCGCTGATGAGCACCTCGGCGCCGAGCCGGGCCACCCCCTCCCGCTTGTACGCGGTCGCGTTCTCGGGCATCACCACCACCGCGGGGATGCCCGCCGCCGCCGCGGCCGCGGCCACCGCCATCCCGTGGTTGCCGCTGCTGGCGGTGACGACGCCGGCGGGGCGAAGGCCGAGCACCGCGTTGGTGGCGCCGCGGATCTTGAAGGCGCCGATGCCCTGGAGGCTCTCGCACTTCACCAGCAGCCCGAGGCGGTCGAGGGCGACCACCGGGGTGCGATGGGCCCGTCCGGCGAGACGGCGGGCGGCGTCGCGGACGTCGGAGGCGGTGACGGCGAGGTCCATGCTCCAGGGGTTGTACCCGACCCGGCGGTGTCCTCAGAGGCGGGCCGCTCGGGGGAGGCGCACCCGGAAGCGCGCACCCGGGCCGCCGTCCTCGTCGAGGCTGATGGACCCGCCGTGGAGGCCGGCGATCGCCCGGCAGAGGGCCAGCCCGAGGCCGGCGCCACCGGTGGCGCGGCCGCGCGCCGTGTCGCCGCGGGCGAATCGCTCGAAGAGGGTGGCGCGCTCGTCCGGAGGCACACCGGGGCCGGTGTCGGAGACGGTGATGTCCCACATGTCGCCGCGCTCCACGCCCACCCGCACCCGGCCGCCGTCGGGGGTGTGGCGCACGGCGTTGTCCAGCAGGTTGTCGAGCACCCGCCGGAGCAGCCGGTGGTCGGCTGGGAGCGTCCCCTCCTGGTGGACGTCGGCGCTGACCTGGATGTCGCGACGGCCGGCGAGCGGCCGCCAGCGCTCCACGGTCTCCTCGACGAGGTCGCCGATGTCGACGTCCTCGACGGCGGGCTGGAGCGCTCCGGCGTCGGCCCGGGCCAGCAGCAGAAGCTGGTCGGCGAGCGCGGACAGCCGCTCCACCTCGGCAAGCGCGACCCGCTGGCTGGCCTCGTACTCGGCGGGGGTGCGCACCCTGGCCAGCGACACCTCGAGCTCGGTGCGGAGGAGGGCGAGGGGCGCGCGCAGCTCGTGGGCGGCGTCGGCGGTGAACTGCTGCAGGGTGGTGAAGGCGGCCTCGAGACGGGCGAGCATCCCGTTGAAGGTCGCGACCAGCTCGCCGAGCTCGTCGGCGGGGAGGTCGAGGGTGATGCGCCGCTGGAGGTCGTGCTCGCTGAGATTCCGCGCGGTGGCCGCGATCTGGCGCACCGGCCGCAGCGCCCGGCCGGAGAGCAGCCAGGCGAGAGAGGAGACGACCACCGTCAGCAGGGCCACCCCGCCCCCCAGCAGCAGCGCGAGCACGAACAGGGTCGCGCGCAGCTCCTGGACGGGCCGGGTGACCGCGAGGATGCCGGCGATCCCGTTGCCGGTGTCGACCGGCACGACGAGGGCGCGCTGGGCGCGGCCGGCGTCGGTGACCGTCGTCGACACCGCCGTCTGCGTGCGCACCGCGGTGACGGCGGCCGGCGCCACCGCCGCAGCGCCGGGGGCGGCGCCCGACCGGTCCAGCACCTTCCCGTGCAGGTCCTCCAGGATCGCGCCGACGGCGATGCCCGTCGGCGTCTCGCCGGGGAGGGCCTCGCCTCCCTGGAAGCTGAGGCTGCCGTTGGCGTCCTGCAGCCCGGAGAGCAGAGCCTGCGCCTGGCCGCTCAGGCTGGCGTCGATGGTCTGGTACTGGAGGCGTGCGAAGGCCAGCCAGAGACCGGTCGCCGCGACGGCGGCGACGGCCAGGAAGACGCCGGCGACCGCGAGGGTCAGGCGGACGCGGGTTCGTCGGAGGAGGTCGCGCACGGGCGTGGTTCGAAGCGGTAGCCGGACCCCCGGACAGTGGTGAAGGGATCCTTCGCACCGGCGTCGGTCAGCGCCGGATCCGGGCGATGTACGCCTCCACGATGTTGGAGGCGTCGGCGAAGTCGTAGCTCCAGACGTGCTCCTCCACCTGGGTCCGGGTGAGGAGCCGGCCGGGGTTGTGCATGAAGTACTCGAGCACCGCCAGCTCCTTCCTCCGCAGCTCCACCGGGCCGTCCTGCACGGTGACCGTTCGCGCCGCGGTGTCGAGGCGGATGCCTCCGCTCTCGATCACCGCGGAGCGGTCGGCGAGGTGGCGACGCCCGAGCGCTCGCAGCCGCGCCAGCAGCTCTCCGAAGGCGAAGGGCTTGACCAGGTAGTCGTCCGCCCCCGCCTCCAGCCCGCGGATCCGGTCCGACACCGCGTCGCGCGCCGTCAGCATCAGCAGGGGCGTCCTCACCCGGCTGCGACGCAGCTCGGTGCAGACCGCGAAGCCGTCGCGTCCCGGCAGCATCACGTCGAGGACAATGAGGTCGTACCGGGTGGCGGTGGCCGCGGCGACGGCCTCGTCGCCGGTGCCGGCGAGGTCCACGCTGAATCCGGCCTCCTCGAGACCGCGGCGCAGGGTCGAGGCCAGCCGCAGGTCGTCCTCGA
>JAQBPH010000403.1:0-7157 GCA_028287625.1 Chloroflexota bacterium
TCGCGAAGGCGAAGCGGAACTGCTCGTAGGTCAGCGGGACGGCGCGGCCGTGATTGAGCGGGTTGGCGATGACCGCCGACGCCGACCGCAGCGCCGAGAACGGCAGCGGCAGCACACCGCGGAAGGGCGCCGGGTCGATCGCGACCGATGCCGCCGAGAGGCCACGTCCGGCGACGATCTGCGTGAGCAGGCCGCCGAAGGAGTGCCCGATCACGGCCGGCTTCCTCGCCAGCCGGCCGATCACCTCGGCGAAGTGGTCGGCCACCTGTCCGACGGTCTTGTGGGCGAAGACCTCGGGGTGCGCCTTCGCCTCCTCCACGGTCTCGGGGTCGCCGGTGGGGGAGGTGGAGACGGACATGCGTTTCTCCGATGGCAGGACCGCCGTCGTGACGGCGGTCCTCACGCGAGCATCGCACCGCCGTTCAGGCCCGCTGTGCCCGTTGGTGCCCGAGCCATGGTAGAGCGTCCGTGGGATCTGCGCCTCGGTCGACGCCAGCGCCAGGACGGGGTCCCCTCGCCGGGCGTCGGTGACAACGTCGAGCCCGGCGCGCTGGATCGGCGGCGCCGCCCTGGAGTGCGTCGCCGCCGCGGCGGGCGGGCACCTCGACGTCAGCGCCGTTGTGGCGCGAATTGCCGCGAACGCCGTGCCCGGGATCGACACGCTGCCGCACCCGATCCCGTCCCTTAACACGGAGTTCCCCCGCTCCTCACCGGCCTCGGGTCAGCATCGCCCTTGGCGCCGGGCACTCGATCCCGAGCCCCTGGCGGCGCGGAGGCAGCGGAGGGTGGACCATGGCGCGAGGCCGTCGTTTTCCGAGGGCGTTGCTGCCGCCGGTCGCGGCCGTCGCCATGGCCGCCACCGCGATCACGGTGGTGGCGGTGCAGCGGATGTTCGTCGGGCCGCAGGGCGATGGCACCTCGATCACGCCGAATGGGTGGTACGTGACCCCCGCGGGCAGGCAGGTGGACCTGGCCGACGGGACCGGGTGGGCCGACCGTCCGTACGGCCAGGCGCTGAGCCCCGACGGGCGCACCCTGCTCATCGGCAGCGACGGGCAGTCGACGCAGTCCATCAGGGTGGTGGACACGAGCTCCGCCACGGTGCGGCAGACGATCTCGTACGTCTCGCCGGAGGCGCTCTCCGTGGGGCTGGTGTGGAGCCCGGACGGGCGCCATGCCTACGCCGCCGCCGGGGGCGACAACAAGGTCCGCGTCTACGACGTCGACGGCCAGCGCCTGGCGGAGCGGACCCCCATCGCGGTCCCCGACTTCCCCATCGGTCTGGCCGTCTCGGCGGACGGGAGAACGCTCTACGCGGCCGAGAACCTCGGTGACGCGCTCGCCGTCATCGACCTCGCGCTGACGCGGGTGGCCGCCACCGTCCCCATCGGACCCTGCGAGACCACCCAGCCGGGTCACGCCGCACAGTGTCAGCCGTACGGTGTGACCCTCTCCGCCGACGGGGCCCGCGCCTTCGTCAGCGACTGGGGCGAGCACAGCGTCACCGCGATCGACACCTCCCGGCGCCTTCCGCTGGGCACCACCCGGGTGGGCACCCATCCCAACGCCCTGGCGGTCAATCCCCGGGCGGAGCGGCACGAGGTCTACGTGGCCAACGGCGACAGCGACACCGTGTCGGTGCTGGACACCTCGACGCGGCAGGTGACCCGGACCGTCGACCTGGCGCCCTACGCCGGCGCGCCGGAGGGCAGCAACCCCAGCGCGCTGGCCGTCTCCCCGGATGGGAACACCCTCTACGTCACCAACGCCGGCAACAACGATGTCGACGTCATCGGCCTGGCGGGTGGCGACCGGGGTGAGCAGGGGCGCCCCGGGAGCCCCGTCGAGGGCATGATCCCCACCGCCTGGTATCCGAGCGGGGTCAGCGTGTCTCCCGACGGAGGCACCCTCTACGTCGAGAACGCCAAGGGCCTGGGCTCCGGGCCCAATCCCCGCCATCCGGGCCCCTTCGGCACGGCGCCCGCGGCCCAGTACGTGGGATCGATGATGCACGGCACCCTGTCCATCGTCGACTCGCCGACCCCAGGCCAGCTGCAGAGGCTCACCGAGCGGGTGGTCCGCAACAACGGCTTCGACGAGCGCGACGGCGTGCGCCACGACGGCGGGCCGGGTGACAGCGTCAGCGTCATCCCGCGCCGGGTGGGTGATCGCTCTCCCATCCAGCACGTCATCTACGTGGTCAAGGAGAACAGGACGTACGACCAGGTCTTCGGCAGCCTGGGCAAGGGCAACGGCGATCCCGCTCTCGACGAGTTCGGCGACGACAGCGCCCCGAACATTCGCAACCTGGCACGCACCTTCGTGACCCTCGACAACATGTACGCCAACGCCGAGGTCTCGGCGGACGGCTGGAACTGGTCGACCGCGGCCAACGCCAACAGCTATGTCCAGCACAACTGGCCGGCCAACTACTCCGGTGGGCCCGGTCGCGGGCGCGGATACGACTTCGAGGGTGGCAACTACGCAACCGCGCCCAACCGCGACCCCCACGACGCCTACCTCTGGGACCGGCTGGACGGCGGCAACATCAGCTTCCGCAACTACGGGATGTGGACCCTCGGGGGGGCGACGCCGGCCGTGCCGCAGCCCACCGCCCCCAACCTGGCCAGGGTCGACCCGCACTACGGCCGTTCGCGGACCGACCCGCTCTTTCCCGGCTTCAACCTCGCCGTCAGCGATTCGGCGGTGCGGGAGCCCGAGTGGGAGCATGACTTCCATCTCTTCGAGGCCGGCCGCAACCTTCCGACCGTGGAGCTGGTGCGGCTGTCCAATGACCACACCCAGGGCACCCGCAGGGGCGCGCCGACGCCCCAGGCGTACCTGGCGGACAACGACCTCGCCCTCGGACGCCTGGTGCAGACCGTGTCGCATTCCGGGTACTGGGGGAGCACGGCCATCTTCGTCATCGAGGACGACGCCCAGGACGGCCCCGACCACGTGGATGCCCACCGCGTCGAATCGCTGGTCATCAGCCCGTATACCCAGCACGGCAGGGTGGACTCGACGCTCTACAGCACCGTCTCCATGCTGCGCACCATGGAGCTGATCGTCGGCCTGCGGCCCATGACGCAGTTCGATGCGGCCGCGACGCCCATGCTCAACGCCTTCGACCATGAGCCGAACCGGACCCCCTATACCGCGGTCGTGCCCGCGCAGTCCGCGACGCAGGTGAACACCGCGACCGCGCCGCTGGCCGCGCAGTCCGACGCGCTCGCCTTCGACCGAGCGGACGCGGCCGACAACCGGGTCCTCAACGACGCGATCTGGAAGGCCACCAAGGGGGCCGGCAGCACCATGCCCGAGCCCAGGAACGGCGCCGTCGGGACGCGCACCACGCCTGCGGACGGCGACTCGGACGGCAGATAGCCGGATCCGACCTCCGATGCGGCCCGTGCCGTCGGGATGGTCGAAGTGCACTCTGCGGCGGTGGCCATCTGCATGGAATCCGGTGGAGACCCGGAGGAGGATGCACCGCAGGACAGCGGCCGGACGGGCAACTGGGGCATGTGAATCGATGCGAATGACCTCGTCGCGACCCGCCGCATGATCGCCTGGTCCGGGACCGGGGTCGACCTCAGTCCGATCGTCCACATCCTGCTCATCACCGACGGAACGATCACACCCATCCTCGAGGCGTGCACCGGTGAGCCGATGCGCGCGGTGAGGCTGTCGCAGACGGTGGGACCGTGCGGCCGGAGCGACCCGCAGCTGGAGCTGGGGCGCCGGCAGCCCGTGCTCCGGCGCACCGTCCTCGTGCGGGGCAGCCGGAGCGGCATCGACTACGTCTACGCCGAGTCGGTGATCGCCGTGGAGAGGATCGGCGCTCGCCTTCGTGACGAGCTCCTGCTCACCGACCGCCCGATCGGGACGGTGCTGCGGGATCACCGCGTCGAAACCTTCAAGGAGATCCTGGTCTCGGCGCACGAGCCGGCCGGGCCGAGCGCCACACATTTCGCCGTCGCCCCGATGCAGCCAGTGCCGTCACGCACCTTCCGTCTGCTCTGCACGAACGACCCGATCATGCTGATCACCGAATGGTTCTCGCCGCATGTGTTCGGCCGCGGCGGGGAGGCCCCGGAGCCACCCCGCCGAGGCCGGGGTCCGGCTCCGCGTCCTCGCGCAGCCGTGGCGCACGGACGCTCGTGACCGAGCAGCGAGCCGGCGGTCGCCAGCAGCGCGTGGTCGTCGTCGGGGCGGGGATCGGTGGCCTCACCGCGGCGCTCAGCCTGCATGCCGCCGGCATCGAGGTCGAGGTCCTGGAGCTGGCGAGGGAGATCAGGCCCCTGGGCGTGGGCATCAACATCCTTCCCAGCGCCGTGCGCGAGCTGGTGGAGCTCGGCCTCGGCGACGCCCTTGCCGCCGCCGCCGTCCCGACCCGGGAGCTGGCGTACCACGACCGGTTCGGCACGCGGATATGGTCGGAGCCGAGGGGCGTGGCAGCCGGCTACCGGTGGCCGCAGTACTCCGTGCACAGGGGGGAGCTGCAGCGGCTGCTCCTCGACGCCGTGCACCACCGCCTTGGTGCGGACGCCGTGCACTGCGGTATGGCGTTCGAGCGCTTCGAGCAGACCGAGAGGCAGGTGCGCCTGGAGGTGAGGGACCGCGCCGCCGGTCGCGTGATCACGCGGGACGCGGACCTTCTGGTCGGCGCCGATGGCATCCATTCCGCGGTGCGTGGCCAGCTCCACCCCGAGGAGGGGCCGCCGATCTGGAACGGGATCCACATGTGGCGAGGCGTGACCGAGGCCGAGCCCTTCCTGGGCGGACGCACCATGATCATGGCGGGGAGCAACCGGCGGGCGAAGTTCGTCGCCTATCCCATCTCCCGCGGTCGCGCCGCCGTGAACTGGGTCGCCGAGGTCCGCCTCGGCAGGGGGGCGAGCGTCGCGCCCGAGGACTGGCACCGTGAGGCGCGGGTCGACGACGTGCTGCCCCATTTCAGCCGGTGGCACTTCGACTGGCTCGACGTTCCCGGTCTCATCCGCGGCGCACCCAGGATCTGGGAGTACCCGATGGTCGACCGTGATCCACTCCCGCGATGGGGGACGGGTCGGGTGACGCTCCTCGGAGACGCGGCCCATCCCATGTACCCCATCGGTTCCAACGGGGGCTCGCAGGCGATCATCGACGCGCGCGCGCTCGCCTGGAGCCTGGTGCACGCGGAGGATCCCGTGGCCGGGCGCGCCGCCTACGAGACGGCGCGCCGCGAGCCCACCGCCGCGATCGTGCTGGCGAACCGGCGCATGGGCCCCGAACGTGCTCTGGCGATCATCGAGGAGCGCGCTCCGGGCGGTTTCGACCGCATCGAGGAGGTGATGAGCCATGACGAGATCGAGGCCATCGTGCGCGCCTACCAGCGCACCGCCGGATTCGATGCTGCCGGACTGAACGCCGCCCGATCATGGAGCTGCCCGCCGTCCGGTTCGCCCGTCGCCGTTCCGGCCACCTGAGGCGACTACTCGACGCGATCGGGCGTTCGCCGGCCCCGCCCTCCGACAGCGGTGCCATGACGACGTGGCACCTGTCGTCTCCCAGTGCGTGTGACGCGATCGCTGATTCCGTCATCCGACCCGCGCAATGCATGATGCCCCATCAGCATTCTTCATGATTGCACCTGTGTGCAGGACGCGGCGGAGTGGCGGCGCAGGTCGAATCTGTTGTCCGGATATGCCGGTACAGAGTGTGGAATTCGACCTTGACCGCTCGACATGAGGTGGATACGCTCGTCAGGCGTCGGAACGCTGGGCAACTCCAGGGAAGGTGGGACGACGCAGGTGTGTCAGACGGCGCAGCCAGAGCGGAGCACGATGGCGTCGCGTGCTTCTGTGTTGCGCGACGCTGGGATGCCAACCGCTGTCAGCAATGGAGAGGTGAGGTCGCGCCATGGCAAAGAAGAAGGTATTGGTCGGCGTCTCGGAGTTCGGGTACTGGGGCGAGGAGCTGCTGGGACCGGTCGAGGTGCTCGACGAGGCGGGGTACGACATCGATTTCGTCACCCCCACGGGAAAGCGTCCCGTTCCAATCCCGGTGAGCATGGACCCGGACTACATCGACCCGCCGCTCGGCCGTTCGGTGACATCGCCGGAGGTGGCCGACAAGGTGCGGATCCTCGACAAGTCGAACCGGCTCGATCATCCGATCAACCTGAGCCAGTGGTATCCCGAGCGTCCCTACTGGAGCGCGCCCGACTTCCTGCGCAAGATGGAGGCCTACAACCGTGCTCTCGAGGACCTGCAGCAGGACCTGCAGCAGTATGCGGCGGTCCTCCTCGTCGGCGGCAGTGGAGCGATCGCCGACCTCGTGAACAACCAGCGGGTCCACGACCTGCTCCTCGGCTTCCTGCGCCAGGACAAGCCGATCGCCGCCGAGTGCTATTCGGTCGGCTGCCTCGCCTTCGCTCGTGACCCCGAGGTGCGCGAGAGCATCATCCGCGGGAAGCACGTCACCGGGCACTGCGTCGAGTACGACTACAAGGACGGCACCGGGTTCGTGGGCGTGGACTTCGACATGGGGCCGCCCCCGTACACCCTGGAGTACATCCTCCGGGACGCCACTGCCCCCGACGGTCGCTACATCGGCAACTTCGGCAGGGTGAGCTCGGTCATCGTGGACTACCCCTTCATCACGGGAAGGTCCACCCCCGACTCGTACCTCACCGGCCACAAGCTGGTCGAGGTCCTCGACCAGGGGCTGACGCGCTATGGCTGGTGAGCCGGCGACCGCGGGCGCGGTTGCGATCGGGCCCTCCGCCCCCGCGCAGGACCGGAGCTCGGGCACGAGGACGGGCCGCACCGCCATCGTCGAGCAGCTGCTCGCCGACGGCATCCGGTACATCTTCGGGAACCCGGGCACGGTCGAGGAGGGCCTCCTCGACTCGCTCTCGGACCCGCGGGCCCCGCAGTACATCCTCGCCCTGCACGAGACGGTCGCGCTGGCGATGGCCGATGCGTACGCACGGGCGACGCAGCGGCCGGCAGTGGTCCAGCTCCATTCGGGAGTCGGGCTGGGAAACGGCGTCGGGATGCTCTACCAGGCCCACCGCGGGCACTCCCCTCTGATCGTGCTCGCCGGCGACGCGGGCCTTCGCTACGAGGCCATGGACGCGCAGATGGCCGCCGACCTCGTCGGCATCGCCC
>JAQBPH010000404.1:0-16505 GCA_028287625.1 Chloroflexota bacterium
GCGACGGTCGCGGGCACGGCCGACGCGGGTCTGGCGTCCGCCTGCCCGGCCGGTGCCAACGTGATCATCCTTGCAGAGAATGGCAGCACGGACGGCACGGTCGACCGTTTTCTTGCCGCCGATCTCCGGGCGCGAAAGCTCGTCGTGCGATCCGACGGTCGTGGCACGGGCAAGGGAACCAACGTGTTCGCGATCATCGACACGGCGCTGTCCCTGGGCGCCGATCGACTGGTGCTGCTCGACGGCGACGTGCGCTCCATCGAGCCCGCCTGGGTCGGGCACCTGGCCGCCGCGGTGGATCGCCGGCAGCCGACGATGGCGCTCCCCGTGTACCAGCGCAACCGATACGAGGCGACCAGCACCAACCACCTGGTCCGGCCGCTGCTCGCCGCGGTGTTCGGCGCCCACCTCCAGCAGCCGATCGCCGGGGACTGTGCCTTCAATCGCTCCTTCCTCGAAGGGATCGGTGGTTGGTCGCGGCCTGCCAGCGCGCAGCTGTACGGCATCGACGTCTGGCTCACGGCGAACGCGCTGCGGGAGGGCCACGACATCGTCGAGGTGCCGCTCGGCCGCAAGCTGCACAACTCGCCGTTCCCCAAGATCCTCCACCTGCCCCAGCAGGTGCTGGACTCGTTGTTCCACGTCATCGCCAGGGCGAACGCCACTCACCCACCACGGCGCCCGGTGGCGCGCCCGACCGCCGTCGACGGCGTCGCGACACCGCAGGACCCCGAGGTCATCGCTCGGATCATCCGATCGACGGGCCGGTACATGGACTCGAACCTCGCCGACGTCCAGCGGCTGTTCCCGTCTGCCAGAGGGCTTCCGGCAGCTCCCTGGGGACTGCTCGTCACCGCGGATCGGTGGCCGTGGATCCTCGCGGACGCACTGCAGGCGCTGGCCCTCGGCGAGTTCGAGCGATCCCGCGACCACCTGGTCGCGCTGTGCGTGAATCGGGTCATGACGTTCTGGGACGAGATCACCGATCTGACCGTCACCGAGATCGACGAGCTGCTCCATCAGCAGGCCCTCGACACGGCGGAGGTCGTGGCGCGGCGCTCGATCAGGTTCGGCACAGGGTACGCACCCGAGGTCTTCCAGCCCGGCGGATGGCTGCCGTTCCAGACACCGAGCCCCTCCTGACCGCCACGCCGAGCGCGGCGTCGGTCAGAGTGCCGCCGTCAGTGCGCCGAGTGCGTCGGTGAGCTTGATGTTCTCCGAGTAGTCGATCGGGCAGGCGATCACCGAGACCGCGTCGTCGGCCAGTGCCATGCGCAGCGTGGGGAGCAGGTCGCCGGCGCTGCGGATCGCGTAGCCCTTCGCGCCGAACGACTCGGCGTAGGCGCGGAAATCCGGGTTGGTGAACGCGACGTGGGACGAGCGGCCGAGCTCGATCTCCATCTTCCACCTGATGAGCCCGTAGCTCTCGTCGACCCATACGAGGGTGACGAAGGGGATCTCCTCTCTGACCGCGGTCTCCAGCTCCTGGCTGTTCATGAGGAAGCTGCCGTCGCCCATGACCGCGAGCACCCTCGCCCAGGGCCGGGCGAGCTTGGCGCCGAGTGCACCGGGCAGGGCGAATCCCATGGTGGAGAGGGCGTTGGAGACGAGGCAGGTGTTGGGACGGTAGGTCGGGTAGAGCCGGGCCATCCACATCTTGATCGCCCCCGTGTCGGCCAGGACGATGTCGGTGTCGTCGAGAGCCGCCCTGATGTCCGCGACGACCCGCTGAGGCTTGAGCGGGAACGACTCGTCCTCGGCTCCGCGGCTGAGCTCGGCACGGTGCAGGTCACGGATGCGGATGTCCGGTGCGTCGATCGCCGCCTGCGGAGGCACCAGGTCCGCCAGCCGGTCGAGGGCCTCGGCGATGTCCCCGATCACCTGCACCTCCGGAAGATAGTGGGTGTCCGTGTCGGGGCCGAAACGGTGGATGTGCAGGATGCGCTTGTCGGCGTCCGGGTTCATGCGCGCCGGTGCGAACTCCTGCAGCTCGTAGCCGACCGCGATGATGACGTCCGCGGTGTCGAACGCGAAGTTCTGGTAGTCGTGACGCATGAAGCCCATCGGTCCCAGGGCGTTGGGGTGCCGGTCGTCGATGGTGCCCTTCCCGTGGAAGGTGGTGGCCACCGGCAGGCCGGCGCGCTCGGCGAAGCGGGTCAGCGCGCGCGATGCAGGCTCCCCGGCGCGAGCGACTCCCCCACCGGCCAGCACGATGGGATGTCGAGCTGTCGCCACGATCTGCGCGAGGGCCTCGAGGTCTGCCGACCGCGGCGTCTGGGCCGTTCCGGCTCGCCGGGGCAGGGGCACCAGGGCGTCGGGGATGGCGGTGGCCTCGATGTCCTCGGGGACGGCGAGGTAGACGGCGCCGCATCTCTCCGACTGCGCCAGATCGAACGCGCGACGGACCAGCTCCGGGACGGCGGCGGGCGTGGGCACCACGTCGGCGCGCTTGGTGACCGGGCGGAAGAGGGCCGCCAGATCGACCGTCTGGTGCGTCTCCTTGTAGCTCCGTTCGCGTCCCACCGTGGCCGAGATGGCCACCAGGGGGGTCGAATCGGTCTGCGCGTCGGCCACGCCGAGCAGGAGATTGATCGCCCCCGGACCCAGGGTGGCGCAGCACACCCCGGCCCTGCCCGACAGCCTGCCGTAGATGTCGGCCATGAACGAGGCGCCCTGCTCGTGCCGCACCAGGACGAAGCGGATCGACGAGCCGGCCAGCGCGTCGATGAAGTGGATGTTCTCCTCGCCGGGGATGCCGAAGACGTGATCGACCCCCTCGGCCTCCAGGCATGCGACCAGCAGATGCGCCACAGTCCGAACTGACATCGCCCACCTCATCCACGTCTCAGCGTGTGCCGTCCACGGGGCCGGGTGCAATGTACCGCGGAAGGGTCGCGGATCGCGATTCCGCGTCGAACCCATCGAACCGTCGGGCCCGCGGCCGGGGTCGCTTCAGCGGCTGTGCCGTCTGCGCACTCGTCGAAATGCCGCTCGCTCTCGGCCCCGGGTTGTCGGAGGGTCGGCCACCGTCGATAATCACCCACCACACAGGCCTCCGGCGCCCGATGCGCCCGGGGGCCTTCCTCACGAGCGAGGTGGCATCATGACCAGCCTGCAGTCGACCGGCGCCGTCGCCCCGCCGGACAACATCGGCATCATCGAGGGGGGTCTGCAACCCCGGGCCGAGAAGCCGAAGCGGGTCATCGTCGTGGGCGCGGGCATGGCCGGGCTGGTCGCGGCGTACGAGCTGCTGCGAGCGGGGCACCAACCACTCATCCTCGAGGGCCGGTCCCGGGTGGGCGGAAGGATCCTGACCCTGCGCGAGCCCTTCGCGCCGGGGCTCCATGCGGAGGCCGGAGCCATGCGCCTCCCCAAGGCGCATCACCTCGTCATGGCCTACGTCGAGAGATTCGGGCTGCCCCTTGTCCCGTTCACCATGGGCAACCCCAATGCCTACTACTACATCGGTGGACGACGCTACCGCGTCAGCGAGGTGCGCGACGAGCCGCGTCTCCTCTCCTTCTCGTGCCTCGAGCCCGAGGCGGGGGTCACCGCCTCCCAGCTGTGGCAGACGGTGCTGGCCCCGCTGGTGCACGTCTTCGAGGGCAGGACACGGGAGCAGGCGTGGGAGGAGCTCATCGCCCGGTACGACCGGTATTCGACACGGGAGTTCCTCAAGGAGGCCGGCTGGAGCGAGGAGGCGATCGAGCGCTTCGGCGTCCTGGAGAACCAGGAGTCGCGCATGAACGCCTCCTTCGTGGAGCTCCTGCTGCAGGAGATCGGCGAGGAGTTCCTCGACATGTGGCAGATCGAGGGAGGGATGGACCGCCTTCCCCTCGCCTTCACCTCGGAGCTTCAGGATCGCATCCGCTTCGGCGCGTCCATGGTCGCGCTCGACCAGTCACCCGATCACGTCACCGTCCACTACAAGAACCCGGCGGGCCGCCACGTCGCCACCGGCGACTACGCGATCATCACCGTCCCCTTCAGCGTCCTCCGCCACACCGAGGTCCTGCAGCCGTTCTCTCCCGGCAAGCGCCAGGCGATTCGTGAGCTGCACTACGACGCGTCCACGAAGATCTTCCTCCAGTGCAGGCGCCGCTTCTGGGAGGACGACGATGACATTCGCGGCGGCGGCAGCGTCACGGATCTGGCCATCCGCAACGTCTACTACCCCGACCACGGGCGTGAGACCGGACGGGGGGTGATCATCGGGAGCTACACGTGGGCCGATGACGCGCAGCGGTGGGCATCGCTCAGTGAGAGCGAACGCGTCGCGGAAGCGGTCGAGGACGTGAGCCAGATCCACCCTCAGGTGTTGCAGGAGTTCGAGGTCGGTGCCAGCAAGGTGTGGCAGGACGACCCGTTCAGCTGCGGCGCGTTCGCCCTCTTCAACCCCGACCAGAAGACGCTCCTCCACGCGCACATCATCGCTCCGGAGGGGCGGATCCACTTCGCGGGCGAGCACGCCTCCCTCAACCATCGCTGGATCCAGGGGGCGGTCGACTCCGGGTTGCGCGCGGCACACGAGGTGCACATGGCGGCCCTGGCGGCGGTGTAGGCGGGGATACCGGCGGGCTACTCCGAGCGACGGAAGCGGAAGTACGCCCACATGGCGAACGAGGCTGTCCCGAAGGCGACGAACAGCAGGATCAACGTGACCACGCCACCGCGGGCCGTCGCCAGGTAGCCGCTCCGAGGGTTCAGGAGCACATGGAGGAGACCGAACACGCCGGCTGCGAACAGCAGTGCCCAGACCACACGGCTCCAGGCGACGATCTTCTCTCCGTCGAGGAAGCGCAGCGGCACCAGCCCGAAGGCCATGGTCTCGAGCCCCACCACGAAGATCATCGCCAGCATGGCGTCCAGCACGAGCAGGCCGAAACCTGCACCCGGCTGCTCCGCGGCCGCCTTCACCGGCGTCCAGGCCAGCCAGGCGACGATGCTCAGGGCGAAGAGGACGGCTGTCGAGATCGCGGCGGCCCGGCCCTCGGCCCTCTTCGAAAACTCCCCCTCGAACGTGTAGCCGGCGAGCAGACCGTACACATACCCGGGGTGAACGTCGGCGAGGCGCGACACCAGGACGCACGCTGCAGCGATCGGGAGAGTCCACGGCAGCACCCTGAGCCGGGGCATCTCACCATGCACGAAGCGAAGGTGCAGAAGCCCCGGCAGGTTGAAGCCGAGGGTCACGACGACGAGGGCCACGACCAGGCCCAGGTAGAGGGCGAGGGACGGCGAGGTCAGCCCGAAGCCGGGGTCGAGCAGCGAGTACAGAGCTGCCGCCGCCAGGGTGAACAGCGGAAACGCCACCCATCTGCTGCCGATCCAGGCGCTCAGCCGGTGGCGGCCACGGCGCAGCGGGATGAACCGGAACCACCGCCGCACCTCGTCCGGGTGCTCCTTGAGGGTGCTGTCGAAGAGCTCGGACGGAAAGGGGATGAGGACGAGCAGTCCGGCCGCCAGCAGAACGTTGGTCAGCAGGACACTGCCCGAGGTGGACACCTGCCGGACATCCTCCACCGACGCCACCACCACGGAGCGGTTCGGTGGACAGCCCGGGCAGGGCCCTCGCCCTTGCGGAGGACCGCTGCCACCACCCGCGGTCCCCGGCAGCACCGGCGACGAGCTGGGCGACGGGATCGCTCCTCCGCTCGTCGAGGTGCCGGAGGTCCCCCGGCCGCTGACGCCCGGGGTCGACGTGGCCGGCGCGGCGGACGTCGCCGGGCGCGTGGACGTGGACGTCGCCGCCGGGTTGGGGGCCGTCGTCGCTGCGGAGTTGGACGCGCGCGCCGGTGCCGGGCTGGGGGTGAGGCTGAGCGAGGTCTCGAATGCCCCGATGTCGCACGGCGTCTTGCGCCGCACCCCACGCTGGTCCGTCCCGCCGTCCGCGGCCGGACAGGCGCCGCCGGCCCCGACGGCGGGGCTTCCCGCCTGCAGCGCCTGCGTCAGCGTGGTCCCACCGTTGCCCTGCAGCGGTCCCAGCCTGGGATCGGTGGTCCGGAGGTCGCCGGCGCCGGTGAATCCGCAGCCCGTCCCGCTGTCCAGGTTGTGACCCTGGGACCTGACCGTGACCGAGCAGTTGGTCGCAGGCGTGTTGGCGACGATCGTGTCCTGAAGCGTGGCCGCCCCGAAGATCCCGCTGCCCGCCGGAGCACTGTTGCCGGCGACCGTCGTGCTGGTCACCGTGACGCTCGTGGCCGCGATGGCCGAGATGCCGCCCCCCTCCTGCGTCGACGTGTTCCCACTCACCGTGCTGTCGACGAGGGTCAGCGATGTGTGGGAGTCCGCGTGGATCCCTCCACCCGCGGCCTTGGCACCCGGAACGGTCTGAGAGGCGGTGTTCCCGCTCACGGTGCTGCCGACGATGGTCAGCTGGCCGCCGCTGAGCGCGGTCAGGCCCGCGCCGAGGGCGGTGGCACCGGACGCCGACGCCTTCACCGCGTTTCCGGTGATCGTGCTGTTCCTGACGGTCAGGCTGGCGCCGCCCTCGACGAGAAGACCGCCCGCAGAGGACACGTTGACGCCCACCAGCGCGACGCTGCCGTTCCGGACGGTGACGCCGGAGATGGTCACGGTCCCGGCGACGACGGCGAGCACCCTGTTGGCGTGGTTGCCGTCGATGATCGTCTGGTTCGCCCCGTTGCCGGCGATCGTGTAGCTCTTCGCCGTGTCGATCTCGCCGCTGGTGAGGACGATCGGAGTGCCGTTGAGACCGGGCGAGAAGGTGATCGTGTCGCCGTCCAGAACGGCCGCCAGCGCCGCCCGGAGCGATCCCGGCCCGCTGTCGCCGGCGGTGGTCACCGTCAGCGTGACGGCGTGCGCAACACCCATGCCGCCGACCACCACGGCTCCGGCGAGAACCGAGAGAACGGCGACGACGGCCAGGACGGCCCATCGCCGGCGTCGAGTGCGGTGGAGCGTGGCGTCCTGCCCCCCGACCCCCTCATGCTGGCCGGTCCCGGCAGATGGTCGCACGCCGAGGGGACGAATGGGCACTGTACGGCTGTCGTCCGAAAGAGTGGTCAGGGTGTGGGCGCGTGCGCGATCACCGCGGTGAGTCTACACCATGGCGTGTCAACCTGCGGCCGGGAATTCGCCATACCTGACGTCTAGTCGCCGGTCTTGGCGATGCCGCGGCAGGCGTGTTTGGGACGGTCACCCGCTCTGCCGTCGATCGGCATCACCACCGGGGCCGCGCATGGCATCAGCGGCGCCGCCCACCGAGATCAGCGACGCTGCGGTCGCTCCTCCGGTGGGTCCCGGTCGGCGTCGCGCAGCTCGGCAAGGATGAGGTCCACTCGCCGGCGGAGGGTCTCGCGGTTGGCGGATCGTCGCTGGTCGTCCTGGGGCATCGTGCCTCCTCCTGATCTTCGCAAGGAGACAACGCGGGAGGCACCCAAGAGGTGACGGAGCCGCGCCCGGCCGCGACCGCAGCCTGCCGGCCTGTGCGCGTGCCCGGGGGATGAAAGGGACACCCCCCACCCCAGGTCGCGACGGGAACGCAACCACCGCCCGTACCGTCCCGGATAGTCTCATGGCGTCGGTCGCACTCCGACAAAATCGCAAACCCGTCGCGAGGCGGGGACGCAAAGCCACGGGTCTCACCGAGACAGCCGGGTTGCCGTAGGATCTCGATCCCGTAAAGGAGCCGCGATGTTCTCGCACATCCGTCCGACCGCTCACAGCGACACCGCCCGCACGCGCATACGACCGTCCCCGTCACGTCGACGCGCGACCCCGGCGGTGCTGACACGCCTGGGGCTGGCCGCAGCCGTGGCGGTCACCGCAGCGCTGGGAGGCGCCTCGACCGTGTCCGCCTACCCGCCTCCGGGGGACACCGCCACCCTGACCGGAGGCTGCCTGTCGATCGACCAGGGCAGCGGCTCGGGCTGCCGTCTCCGCTTCGTCCTCTACGGGGCGACGGGAAAGACCGTCAACGGCGCCCCGGTGACCTTCACCACCAGCGGTGTGAATGGCGCCGCCGTGATCCCTCCCTCCTCGACGACGGGGACGGCCGGTGCCGGCGAGGCGGACGCGACGTTCCTCCCCGGCGGTGTCGACTGCGGAAGGGCTGCGACGATCGTCGCCCACGCGGAGAGCACCTCGGCGCAGACTCAGATCATGGTCAACTGTCCCCCCGACACCACGGTCGCTCGCCTTCAGCTTCTGCTGGACGTGCTGCGCACGCTGTTGGGCCACTTCCACTGGTGAGTGACGGTACCGCTCCGGCCATGATGGTCATCGATCGGTAAGCCCCGCGTCGGACTGCCGTCAGCGCCTCCCGCCGGTGCCGCTCTCGAGGAGTGGCCCAGGCTCGGCTACGCTGGCGGCAGCCCCGAGGCAGGGCTCCACGGTGGGCAGGCATGAGGCATCACATGGTCACGCGGACATGAGGGCCGGAAGGGCGACCGAGGATCTCCTCGCGGAGCTGCCGCCGGAGGCTCGGGAACGGGTGCGCCCCTGCCCGCAGCCGGAGTGGATGCCGCCGATGCTGGCCACCCTCACCCAGCGGCGCTTCAGCAGCCCCGACTGGATCTTCGAACGCAAGCTCGACGGCGAGCGCTGCCTGGGGTTCGTGAGCGCCGGCGAGGTGCGGCTGCTCTCGCGCAACCGGCGCAGGCTCGACGGCACCTATCCCGAGATCGCCGACGCGCTGGCGGGGGCGACGGACCACGAGGTGGTCGTCGACGGCGAGGTCGTCGCCTTCGACGGAGGCCAGACGAGCTTCGCGCGGCTCCAGCGGCGCATCGGCATCAGCGACCCGGCGCTCTCGAGGCGCAGCGGCGTCGCGGTGACCTACCTCCTCTTCGACGTGCTCCATCTCGACGGCCACGACGTCACCGGGGTCCCGCTGCGCCATCGCAAGTCACTGCTGCGGCGGGCCCTGTCCTTCCGCCCGCCGCTGCGCTTCACCGTGCATCGGAACGGCGACGGCGAGCGGTTCCTCGAGGAGGCCTGCCGCAGCGGTTGGGAGGGCCTGGTCGCCAAGCGCGCCGACTCCGCCTACGTGGGCGGCCGCTCCCGCGACTGGCTCAAGCTCAAGTGCAGCAACCGGCAGGAGATGGTGGTCGGCGGCTTCACCGACCCGAGGGGGAGCCGGGTCGGTTTCGGCGCCCTCCTCCTCGGCCACCACGACGGCGGCCGCCTCGTGTACGCGGGCAAGGTGGGCACGGGATACGACACGGCGACGCTGCGGGAGCTCCGCTCGCGGCTCGACGCCCTGGAGCAGCCGCAGTCCCCCTTCGCCGGCGGGTCGGGACGGCAGGCCGGAGTGCACTGGGTGCGCCCCGAGCTCGTCGCGGAGGTCGAGTTCGCCGAGTGGACGGAGGACGGGCGGCTCCGCCACCCGCGGTTCGTCGGCCTGCGTGACGACAAGCCGGCCTCGGAGGTGGTGCGCGAGCGCGCGATGGAGACGCCCGTGTGAGCACGCTCACGCTCACCGTGGGAGGTCGGAACGTCGACGTGACGCACCCGGACCGCGTGCTCTTCCCCGAGGACGGGATCACCAAGCAGGACCTGGCGGAGTACTACGCCGCGACGGCGCCGCTGATGATCCCCCACGTTCGCGGCCGCCCGCTGATGCTGCAGCGGTTTCCGAACGGCATCGACCGGCCCGGGTTCATGCAGAAGGATGCGAGCCGCCTCCCGGACTGGGTGCATCGCGTGGAGGTGCGGAAGGAGGGCGGCACCGTCGTGCACGCCATCGCCGACGAGCCCGCGACGCTGGTTCACGTCGCCAACCAGTCGTGCGTCACGGTGCATGCCTGGCTCAGCCGGGTGGGGCATCTCGAGTCGCCCGACCAGCTGATGTTCGACCTCGACCCGTCCACCGAGGGTTTCGGCCAGGTGCGCCAGGCGGCACTCGCGGTGCGCGAGCTGCTGGACGAGCTCGACCTGCCGGCGTACGTGAAGTCGACGGGGTCGCGCGGGCTCCACGTCGTGTCTCCTCTGGACGGCGGCGCGGGGATCGAGGAGGTGCGCGGCTTCGCTCGGGGCGTCGCCGAGGTGCTGGTCGCCCGCATGCCGTCGGCGCTCACGCTCGAGTGGAGCAGGGAGCGGCGCCAGGGCCGCCTGTACGTGGACATCCTGCGGAGCGGGTACGCGCAGACCGCGGTGGCGCCATACTCGGTGCGTCCGCTGCGGGGGGCGCCCGTGGCGGTGCCGCTCCGATGGGAGGAGCTGGACGAGCCGGGGTTCGACGTCAGGGGACACACGCTCCGGACGGTGCCGGAGAGGGTGGAGCGGGAGGGCGACCCGTGGGCGGGGATGGAGCGGCACGCGCGCTCGTTGGAGGAGCCCCGGCGCCGGCTCGAGAAGGTGGCACGGCCGTCGGGCGGCTGATCGGCGCCCTCGACGCCTGTATCATCAGCCGCCATGTGCCGGGCCGCCGATCGTACCGTTGGTGCGCCGCGCCATCGCACGTACGTCGCCCCGTCGACGCTTCACGGGCGTGGGGTGTTCGCCGCCGTGCCCATCGCCGCCGGTGACGTCGTCGAGGAATGCCCGGTGCTCCGCTTCCCCGCCGCCCAGCGCGACCTCATCGGCGCAACCCTCGTCGACGAGTACTACTTCGAGTGGGACGGGGACGGCGCCATCGCCCTGGGGCTGGGCAGCCTCTACAACCACTCCGACGCGCCCGTCGCCGAGTACCTCAAGGACACCGTCAACGACGTGCTCGTCGTCCGCGCTCTCAGCGCCATCGCCGCGGGTGAGGAGATCACGTTCTCATACTCCGGACCCGCACAGCCCGAGGTGGGTCCGGACGGCTGAGTGACATCGTCACGCCGAGCAGCAGACCGCTCCTGCTCGGTGATGTCGTCGTCGGCCACGGCGGCGTTCCCGGCGGTGACGTGGGCCCGGAGCACGCTGGTCGTGGAGGGCGGAGCTTGATCCATCTCCATGCCCATGATCGTAGAGGACCGTGTGAGCCATCAGTCACCGACGCGAGCCTCCGGCATCCCCTCGTCGCGGCCCGCGTCCTACTACGACGTTCTGGGCGTCTCCCCGAGCGACGACCGGCACCGGGTACGAGAGGCATTTCGCGATCAGGCGCGCCGGTACCACCCCGATCACAACCCCTCGCCTGAGGCGTCGGCCCACCTTCGTCGGATTCTCGAAGCCTGGCAGGTCCTTGGAGATGAAGGTGACCGGGCGGACTACGACTCCTGGCTCGCGCAGCACGGCCCCACGACGGGTGTCGAGTTCTACAGGCGGCCACGGCTGCCGGGCGGCCACCTGCTCCGCGGGTTCGTCCGCCTGGTCGTGCGTCGCCCTCGCGCTCAGCGTCGTGTCGTGTGATCACAGGGTCAATCGTCGCAGCACAAGGAGATCCGCATGTCTCGCCGGCAGTACGGTTTTCTCGTCGGCTTCCTCATCGTCTGGGTCATCGGTCTCTCCGGCTGGAGTGTGGCCCTGTGGGCCATCGTCGCCGGCAGCGTCGGACACCTCGTCGTCCGGTTCCTGGAGGGCGACCTCGACCTCGAGCGGCTGACCGATCGACTGCGCATCCGCGCTTGACCAACTGCGTTCGAGTCTCGCATCACCGACCAGCAACACATCAGGAGAATCACATGACTGAGTCGACCGACACCGTGACCCGCGAGCAGCAGGCGCTGGCGGAGACTCCGCGAAGCAACGAGGCGGCAGGAACCCTCGGCTCCGAGACGAGACCCGCCTCGCAGACGGGGCTGCGGGGGACCGCGGTTGCACGTGCATCGTCCCCGGTGCACGCCCACGCGCAGCTTCAGTCGGATCGCGGCAGCACCCGCATCGCCGATGGCGTCGTATCCAAGATCGCCGGTCTCGCCGCTCGGGAGATTCCCGGCGTGCAGTCGATGGGAAGGGGCCTCTCCCGCACCCTTGGCGCGTTTCGTCAGAAGGTCACCCGCGCCTCGGACGAGGACCTGGCGACCCAGGGTGTCTCCGTCGAGGTCGGTGAACGCCAGGCCGCCATCGACATCGACATCGTCACCATGTACGGGCAGAGCATCGTCGAGGTCAGCCGAGCGGTGCGCGAGAACGTCATCGAGCGCGTCGAGGGCATGACCGGCCTCGAGGTGACCGAGGTCAACATCTCCGTCGACGATCTCTTCGTTGACGCTGATGGCGATGCCGGCCAGGCTGCGCCCCGGGTGCAATGAGCAGGGCGCTGACGCCGCGGGCTCACCTCGCCACTGAGGTGGCGGAGGCGGTCATCCGGGTCCCTGGTGTGGAAGGCCTCTCGCGGGGCTCAGGTCAGGAGGCGGCGGTCCAGTACGCCGGCGGGAAGGTCCTCGGAGTCCAGATCACCGATCAGCATATCGCCGTGCACGTTCTCCTCAACCGCCTCCCGCTGCCCCCGATCGTCGCGATGGTCCGCAGTCGGATCGACGAGGTGGTCGTCCGTCACACGGATGGCGGCGCCGTGCCCACCATCGACGTCCTGGTCGAGGGCGTTGAACTCGACCACCTCCCCCGGCGCCGGGAGGTGGTCCTGTGAGGAACGCGCCGGCACAGACCGTCGAGGTGGCGGCGCCATGAGGGTGATCAACCGTCTGCTCTCTCTCCTCCTCGGCCTCGCCCTCGTCGGTGGAGGGCTCCTGGTGGCGGCCGAGGCGACGGCAACAGCGCTGGGAGCGGGACCATTCGGAATCCCGGTGAGCCATTGGGCGACGCTGCTGGAGCACCGCCAGCTTCAGGACGCGTGGACAGTCGTCGGCTTCGCCGTGGCCGCAGCGATCGCTGCGGTCCTGCTGCTCGTCGAGGTGTGGCCGTGGCGCCCGCTGCGGGTCGAGATCGGCGTGGATGGACCCACCTCATGGTGGCTGTCACGACGGTCCGTGGAGATGGAGCTTCGTCGCGCGATGCTCGCGGCCACGCCGGCATCCCATCTGATCGCCTCGCTGCGGCCGCATCGGCGACGATGGGAGGTTCGCGTCCGAGCGGCGGCCCCGACCGACGCGCGCCGGGCAATCGCCGAAGCAGCCCAGGCGGACCTCGCTCGCCTGGGCGCGCCTGCGAACAGCCGTGTACGGGTGCGTCTCCGCCGACCACGACATGGCGCAAGGGTCACATGATGGACAGGTGCAACCGTATCCTCTGGAGCTGCATCGCCGTCGCCGTGCTTGCAGTCGGGGTCGTTGGTCTTCTCGCGGGGATGGATGTCATCCGGTCCGGCTCCGGTCACACCACATTGCTGCCACAGCAGGGCGTGCGCCTCTGGCAGCAGGCTGGCACGGGTGCCCTCGCCGGCCTCGCCGCCGTCGGCCTTGCGCTCAGCCTCGGTGGCGCACTCCTGGTGCGGGCGCAGCTTGCCTCCGGCAGACCGGGGACCGCCGGTCTCGAGGTGCCCTCACACCCCGACGGACCGCCGGCACAGCGCGGCCGGACGGCCGTCTCCGGGCCAACCATCGAGCGGGGATTCGAGCGTGATCTGCGGCGTATTCCGAGTGTGCAGAGAGCGAGGGTCCGCATGTCGGGAAGCGCAGGCCGGCTGCTCATCGTCGCCCGCATCGACGTGGTCGCAGACGCCAACATCCAGGGTCTCCAGGGAGACATCCGAAACGCGATCGACCGCCTCACGTCCACGAACGGCGCGCCCCCGGATGCCATTGACGTCACCATCCGGCTGCATGGGCGCCGTGTGCCCCGAGTCGCTTGACCCGCTCGAGCTCGAAACCCGGCCTGACCTATGCCCGATCCGAAGTACGCGCCAATCGTCGAGGCGGCCAAGCCCACGCTCAAGACGCCTGCTGACGTGGTCACGCTGGCGATGACACTCGAGAACGTGGCGCGCGACACATACCTTTCGGATCTCAACCAGTTCACCGACAAGAAGTCGCTGATGATCATGTCCAGCGTGATGGGCGTCGAGACCCAACACCTGGCCACGCTGCGTGCGGTGGCTGCGCTTCTCGCGGGCAATGCGCCACAGCTCATCGCCATCCCCGTGGATCCGAGCAGGCTCCCGGCAGCCGCCGGTTCTGCCGGCTTCCCGGACGCGATTCCCACACCAAAGCTTGCCAGCCCGCCGGCTGAGGGGGCGGTCCATTGACTGAGGCCACCAACGACAGCAGCAACCCGATCATCGCGGCGACCGAGACGGTCGCCAGCCGGCGTGGCTTCTTGACGATCTCGGGCGCGGCGAGGCTGGGACTGCTCGCCGCCGCATGCGGCAGCAACTCCACGACGGTCGGCCCCGCCACGTCATCGTTGTCGACCAACCGCAGCAGCCCGAGTGGCGATGCCGGCATCGCCAGGACTGCGGCCAGTCTCGAGGTGCTCGCCGTCGGCACGTACAAGGCCGCACTCGACGCCGCCACCGGCGGCAAGTTGGGCGCTGTGCCTCCAGCCGTGGCCACCTTCGTGCAGACTGCGATGGCCCACCACCAGATGGCGCTGGACGCGTGGAATGGCCTCCTGACGAGTGCTGGCGCGCAGAAGGTCAGCACGCCGCCGACCGACCTCAAGGCGACGGTTGACGCCGCCTTCGGCAAGGTCACCGATGTCGTGGGAGCCGCCCAGCTGGCCCTCCTCCTCGAGCAGACCGCTGCGGACACGTATCTGGTGGCTCTGCCGCTGATCATGAACAAGGACGCGATCACGCTCGCGGGCGCCCTGCAGTCCGTCGACCAGGAGCACTCGGCGATCCTTCTCTACGTCCTCGGGCAGTACCCGGTGCCCGACGTCTTCCAGAAGGGGAACAGGGCGTACACCGGCACTGGCGGCTAGCGCGCCCGGATCCGCCAGGCGCCGCCCGCTCGGCGGGGTCCCGGCTTGACTCGGTCAGGTCGGGATCCGCCCGCGCGTGAGGGGTCAGGACCTGCGCTGCACGATGCTGAAGAAGATCGAAACCGTGGCCCCCGGTCCCTGCGGTCGGCGGGCCCCTCATGCACGGTATCACCAGAACGTGTATGGCTGAGTATCATGGTCGTCTTGGCACAGGGTGCCTGACCGCAGTAGGTGGAGAGGGGATGTGGAACTGCTGTTGATCATCATCGTGCTGGTCCTTCTGTTCGGCGGCGGCGGCTTCTACTGGCGCGGCCGGCGCTGAGAGCGGCGCGGCGGCGGGCGTGAGCCGTCTCGCCGCCGCGCGTGAGCCGAGATGACCACCAGACCCCGCGCGGGTGATGTCGCGGAGACGGGGAAGGCCACGGCGCGCCGGGCCTCGGGCTCCTCCTGGGTTCACCTGCTGGCCAGGGGTGGGCTGAGCGTTCGCGGGATCATCTACATCCTGGTCGCCACCCTCGCCACGCAGATCGCGCTGGGCCGCCACGGAAACTCTGCCGACCAGAGGGGTGCGCTGCAGCAGGTCTCCGACCAGCCCTTCGGTCGGGTGGGCCTTGTCGCGCTGGCGCTCGGCTTCGCCGGATATGCCTCGTGGCGCCTCCTGACCATGGTCACCGGGGAGCCCGGAACGCCCGACCGCACCGCCGCCAGGCAGGGGGTGCAGCGCGTCGCCGCGGGTGCGCAGGGACTCATCTACGCCGGCCTCTGTGTCACCACCGTCGGCCTGCTCACAGGCTCCGGGGGCGATCACGCGACCGGGCAGAGGCCGGCGGGGTTGACCGCCCGCCTGATGTCGCTGCCGGCCGGGCGTCCTCTGGTCGTGGCGATCGGCGCCGGTGTCGTCGCCGGTGGCCTGGGGCTGGTCTGGTGGGCGCTCCACGACCACTTCGAGGAGCACCTCATGATGGGCAGGATGCGGCAGGCCGTACGCCGGTGGGCCATGCCCCTGGGCGTCGCGGGGTATGTCGCGCGCGGGCTCGTTCTCGCGCTCATCGGGGCATCCCTCATCGAGGCCGCCGCCGAGTACGACCCCTCCCGGGCCAGGGGCCTGGACGACATCCTGCGGTCGGCGGCGGCTCATCCTCTTGGCACGCTCCTGCTGCTGCTGACCGCCCTCGGGCTCCTGGCCTTCGGGCTCTACTCGTTCGTCGAGGCGCGGTACCGAAGGCTCGCCGGAGGCTGACACTCCCCGCCGAGACGTGGTCGCCGTCACGCCGGGGTCAGAGCGGTGGTCAGCCAGGAGGTCTGTCTGTGGTCCTGGCACTGGGAGGCGACTGGATTCATCCCCGCCGCACTGACGGCACGCCACCTCGGATGAATGGGTCGAGACGGGCAGCCAGGCATCCGTGAACGCGACACACTCTCGAGACCGGTTCCCCCACGCTGCGATACGTCGAGCTCGACCTCATGACCTGACGCGCGCGCTGAACTCGAGTATGCCAGCGGCGATCACCGCGTACGCGACGGCTGCTGCGATCAGCCAGCGAGGAAGGCCGACCTTCACCACGAAAATCACGAGGAACGCTGTGGTGAAGAGGACTGCTGCTGCCAATCGATGCGCAACACTGCGTCGTGCCGCAGCCTTCTCGTCAGCACCGGATGCTTCGGCAATGGTGTCTCGCCAGTTCCGTGCCCAGCGCAGTCCGATGTAGGCTCCGGCCGCCCCGGCGGGGACGGCCACGAGCACAGTGACGATGATGGCAACGGCCGTCCTCACGTCTCCGATCCGTCAGGCG
>JAQBPH010000410.1:0-8631 GCA_028287625.1 Chloroflexota bacterium
CGGTCGGAACACCGCCTGGGCGATGAAGGTGGGCACCAGCGCGGTGAGCACCACGACGGTGACGAGGATCGAGTACTGGCCACGGTCGATATACCCGTGCGTAAGGCCGAAGAGCGCAGAGATGGAGCCGAACGTGAGCCCGGTTGACATCATCATGGTGGTGTACCAGGCCTCCCTGCGGGGCACGCGGAACGCGAGGGTGGCCGGGTATACGCCGATGATCTTCGCTCCCACCTTGACGCCGAACAGCACCGCGATCGCGCCGAGGCCGGTGATCACGGCCTTGAGGACGATCAGCGTTCCGGCCTTGAGAAAGAAGAACGGCGTGAGGAAGGAGAACGCGATCCCGCGCATGCGGCCGGCGAGCCGGGGGTCGTCGTGGAAGGTGCCCGCCGCCACCAGCCCCAGCAGGTACGCGGGGAGTACCGCCTCGGACCGTGCCGCGGTGGCCAGCGCCCCGAGCCCGAAGAGGAACAGGAAGATGAACTTGACCTCGGGCTCGCTCATCGCGTGACCCAGGACACGGATGACGAAGCGCAGGCTGCGCGGGAGCACCAGCAGCCCCAGCGTGGTCGCGATGCCGAAGGCGATCAGCAGAGAGTTGTAGTTGGCGAAGACGATGCCCAGTGCACCCACCGTGCCGATGTCGCAGACGAAGCACGCGGTGAGGATGAGCTTCCCCAGGTCGGTGCGGTTGAGGCCGGTCTCCATCATCACCGCGTAGACCACCGCGACCGAGGTGGTGGAGAGGGCGATGCCCGCGATCTGGCTGGCGTGGAACTGCCAGTGGAGCACGTGCAGCGCGAAGGCCCAGGCGCCGACGAACGGAAAGGCGAAGCCGATGGCGCCGATGACCAGGCTGGGAGCGAGGAAGCGGCGCAGCGAGACGGGGTCGATCTCGGTCCCGGCAAGGAAGGTCAGCAGGATGCTGCCGACGCCGGCGAGAAAGGTGATCCACTCGGTCGGCGTCATGCCGAGCAGGTTGCCGCCGACGACCCCGACGAGGATCTCGACGAGAGCGACGGACAGCCCGATGCGGATGGAGATGACGCTTGCCAGCAGGGCCAGGCCGACCCAGAGCGCGGCGATGCCGTACGTGGTGTCGAGACTGTCGAGGAGGCCTACGTGGATCGGGCAGCAGCTCATGGGCACACTCCTACCAGTTTCAGCTGGTAGGGCCCATCATGCCGGGCGGCCGCGGGGCGGGACCCATCGCCGGTCGGGTGCTCACCCGATCCGGACGACAGGATAGCATCGCGGCATCGGTTCTCCACATGGGGACGAGGAGATGCATGAGGTCATCCTGACCTGCGTCGACGGCTCGTCGGGGGGGTACGCCGCGGTCGCCGAGGCGGCCGAGCTGGCGCGGCGGTTCAACGCGCGGCTCATCGCGCTGTCGGTGGAGGAGGGCCTTCCGCGGTACGCCGCCATCATGGGCGAGGTTGACGAGTTCAAGCGGGAGAAGGACGCCTACTTCGAGACCGTCGGCCATGAGGCGGCCCGGATCGCCGGGGAGCACGGCGCGAAGCTCACCCACGAGACCAGGCTCGGGCACGCTGCGGATGCCATCGTCCGGTTCGTGGAGGAGGTCGGGGCGGACCTGGTGGTGCTCGGCTATCAGGGGCACTCGAGGATCGCCAGCTTCGTGATCGGTACAACCGCCCAGAAGGTCAATGCCTACTCCCGAGCCTCGGTGCTCATCGTCAAGCCCACCACGCCGCCCGCGGATCACGGGGCTGCATGGACGCCAGGGCCCCGACGCTGACCATGAGGACGTCCCCCTCTTCGTGGATTCGGCAAGGTCGCTGACGCAACGAACGCGGCGACAGAGGTGCGCGCGAACGTCCCAAAATGGGACAGCGGCCACCGGGCAGAAGAGCCAGAATCAGCCGTATGGTTGAAATCGAAACGGCCCTGTTCATAGCGTTTCTGGTGGTTGTCTTCGCCGTGATGATCGGCATCGGTTGGTATGGGACCACGGGGGGGCGTGGCGCCTATTGATCCAACCGGCGCGAACCTCCGGGGGTCGTCGCTTGCGCTGGTTCTTCCCCTGGCGAAGATGGCCCGGTCATCTCGTGACCGGGAGGCGGCCATCGTGGCACGCGCGGCGGTGCCCAAGCGCTGGCCCCTCGCCATGCGCCAGGGCGGCGGCGGCTCCAGCACACCGTCTGTGGCGCGCCTGATCATCGGACGGACGAGTCCGCGGAGGCCCTGGAACTACCAACTTGCGTGATGCGCGCCGGACCACTCCGGATCACGCTGGAGGGCGACAGACACCCACGAGAGGGCACCGACCCGGGCTCGGTCCCGGTTTGCCTCGCCTGCCCCAGGATCGCCCGCGATGGCCATGTTGAACCCGCTCCTGTGCGACCAAGTCTCTGACAGTTATTGACCACGGAGGGATCGCCATGGGTCACCTGATCGCCTGGCTCCTCGTCGGACTCATCGCCGGCGCACTTGCGGGACGGGTCGTCGAGGGCGGAGGCTTCGGCTTCTTCGGCGACGTGGTCGTGGGCTTGGTGGGGGCCTTCGTCGGCGGGCTGATCCTCCACACGATCACCCACAGCGACGTGGCGGGAGGCTTCATCGGCGAGTGCGTCGTCGCCTTCCTCGGCGCATGCATCCTGCTCGGCCTGCTTCGGGCGGTGAGGCATCGCACCGGCGGCGGACGGGGGGCGACCGCTCCCTTCTGACGCCGAGAGGCTGGATCTCCCGGCCGCATCACCGGAATCGCCGGTCGCCCGCGGCCGCCTCGCCCCGACGGAGAGGCGACCGCGCCCGACCCCCCCGGCGCCGACCCGTGTGCCGAGTGCTCCACCGCCTCCCGACTACCAACTTGCGTGATGCGCTCGTGACGGCTCCGGATCACGCTGGAGGCACAGACACCCAAAAGGGGACCGGTCAGCGTCACCACCGGCCGACGATCCTCGGCGGACGGGGTGATTGACCCAGGCTCCACGTCACCCTCCCGGGTTCGTTCCCGGGTGGCTCGCCCACCCCCACGGAGGAGCCCCGCATGGCCATATCCACACACAACCAAGGACCCTCGAAAGGGACCCTCTATGAAGTCCTCGAGCTGATCCTCGACCGCGGCCTCGTGATCGACGCCTTCGTGCGGGTGTCGCTCCTCGGCATCGAGGTCCTGACCATCGACGCCCGGATCGTCGTGGCCAGCATCGACACGTACCTCCGCTACGCCGAGGCGGTCGGCAGGGTCAACCTCGACACCCCCAAGGCAGGCGTCCCGGAGCTCATCAAGGCCCACGAGACCAAGTCGGCGATCGAGGGGGCCGTGGAGACGCTCGGCGGTCAGCTCGGCAGTTTCCTCAGCCAGTCGGCCCAGCAGGAGCCGGCGCGCGAGCCGCGGGAGCCGCGCGAGCCGAAGGAGGGAAAGCGATGACCGATCACTCCGAGACCTCCGTCGCCGGCACCACGTCGGTGAAGGCCACGAGCCTCTACGTCTACGGGATCATCCCCGCGGCCAACGCCGGCGAATGGCCCAGCGTGGCCGGTGTCGGCGGCCCCGTCGCGAGCGTGTGGGCGCTCGAGGTCGGTGAGCTGGCGGCCCTGGTCAGCGCCCTGCCGCCCGACCGCACGCCCGGCCGGCGGGAGGATCTGAACGCGCACCGGGAAGTCCTGTCGCTCGCGGTCGAGCGCGGCACGGTGATCCCGCTGCGGTTCGGCATGGTGATGGAGGGCGAGGACGTCGTGCGCGAGCGGCTCCTGGGCCGGCACCGCCCCAAACTCATCGAGCTGCTGCGCACGCTCGACGGCCACGTGCAGATGGCCGTGCGAGCCCTGTACGCCGAGGGCGCGCTGCTGCGTGGAGCCATCGAGGGCGACGCCGAGATCGCACGTCTCTCCGCGGTGGTCCAGGGGCGTTCGGAGATCGAGTCCCGGCCCGAGCGGATCGCGCTCGGTGAGCGGGTGGCGGCGGCGGTCGACGCGCGCCGCGCGCAGGACGAGCAGGTGTTGCTGGACCAGCTGACGCCGCTCGCGGTCGATCTCCGCGTCGAACCGGGCGGGAGCGAGCGCGTCGCACTCAATGCCCAGCTGCTCATCCGCCGCGACCGCCGCGTCGCGCTCGACGAGGCCGTGCGCGATCTCGGCAGCGCCCTCGACGGCTACCTCGCCATCCGCTACATCGGTCCGCTGCCCCCCTACTCCTTCGCCGCGATGTCGCTCGAACCGGGGGAGGAGTGATGGGGCTCCTGAAGGCGCTGGTCCTGGCGCCGTTCGCCCCCGTGAGCGGCGTCCTCTGGATCGCCGAGGTCCTCGCCGGCGAGGCGGAGCGCGTGCAGGCTGCCCAGGAGTCGCCGGAGCTGGCGCTCGCCGACCTGGCCGCCAAGCGAGCGAACGGCGAGATCAGCGACGAGGACGCCGAAGCGCTGGAGGACCAGCTGATGGAGGAGATGCTCTCGCGGCATGTGCCAACCGGAGGGATCTGATACGCGCCTCGGCACCGTCGACGTCACGCCACCGCCGCCAGAGAACGAGGAGTCCCGATGAGCGTCGACTACCCCCGTCGCGGCGGGCCGCTCGGGCGTCCGGCGTCCAGTGACAGCCTCGCCGACATCCTCGAGCGCGTGCTGGACAAGGGCATCGTCATCGCCGGTGACATCCAGATCAACCTGCTCGACATCGAGCTCCTGACCATCAAGCTGCGCCTGATCGTCGTCTCGATCGACAAGGCGAAGGAGATGGGGATCGACTGGTGGGAGACGGACCCCGCGCTCAACAGTGCATCGAGCACGCTTGCCAAGGAGAACCGGCACCTGCGCGAGCGTCTGGATCGCCTCGAGGCCGGGCTTGGCGCACCGGAGCACGAGCCCGTGCGCCGGACCGATCCCGCTCCGGACCGGCACGATGACTGAGCGCCGCTCTGCCGCCGCGCCCGCGGCCGACGAGGGGCTCGGCCTGTGGACCTACGGCGTGCTGGACGGCGACGCCGCCGGCCCATCCGCGCGCCGGGGCGTCGATCCCGCCCACGACGTGGAGCTGATCCGCCACGCGGGGCTGGCGGCCATCGTCAGCCCGGTCCCGCTGGACGTGTTCGGGGAGCTCTCGCTGCACGAGTCGCTCGAGGACCTGGAGCGGCTCGAGAGGCTCGCGCGGGTGCACAACGGCGTCCTCCACGAGGCGCTGCACCACGGCGGGGTTGTGCCCTTCCGGATCTGCACGATCTATGAGAGCGCGGCGCGGGTGAAGGAGATGCTCGCGCGCGAGGGAGCGCAACTGACCGCCGTGCTCCAGGGTCTGCACGGCATGGCGGAGTGGGGGGTGAAGGCCTACGCCGTGGGCGCCGCAGGTGGCGATGCCGTGGCGTCGGAGCCGTCGTCGGGCACCGCCTACCTGCTCCGCAAGCGCGCCCAGCGGGATGCGGCGGTGTTCGCTCAGCAGGCGCTGGACACCGCCGTCGACGGCGTGCACGTGCGGTTGCGCGAGCGCGCGGCCGGCGCGGTGCTGAACCCGCCGCGGCACAGCGAGCTGTCGGCCCACAGGGGTGAGATGGTGCTCAACGCGGCCTACCTCGTCGCCGAGGTGGACGCGGAAGGCTTCCGCGCGCTGGTCGCGGACCTCGCCGATCGTCACCGCCGGGATGGCGTGGAGCTCGAGCTCAGCGGCCCCTGGCCCGCATACAACTTCAGCGCAGCGGTGGCCCGATGAGCCCGCACGATCGTCCCGCGCTGCAGCGGGAGGTGGCGCTCGTCGACCTCGTCGACCGGCTGCTCGCCGGCGGCGTCGTCCTCGCCGGCGAGCTCACGCTCTCGCTTGCGGACGTGGATCTCCTCTACCTCTTCCTGAAGGTGGTGATCACACCTGCGGAGGAGATCGGCCTGCCACTGCGAGCCGCACTCGAGGCGCCGTCGGAGTGATCTGGGTCTACGCCGTCTGCGAGCAACCGGAGCTGAGACTGCCGCGCGTCCGTGGCCTGGCCGGGGCGCCGCTCGAAGGAATCGCCCTCGGGCCGATGCTCGCCGTGGTCAGCCGGCATCAGCGGTTGCCCGAGGGGCGGTCGCTGGACACACTGTGGCTGCATGAGGGCGTCGTGGAGGCGCTGATGGCGGAGCGCGCCGTCCTGCCGATGCGGTTCGGGACCCGATTGCCGGACCCCGACGGAGTGCGGGCGGCGCTCGCCGCACGCCGGGAGTTGCTGCTCGACGCGCTCGACCGCGTCCGCGGGCGAGTCGAGCTCGCCGTGCGGGCGATCCGGCCGTCCGCCGGCGTGGTGGCCGACGCCAGGCCCGCCAGCGGGGTCGAGTACCTCCGCGCTCGGCTCCACAGCGCACGCTCGGGCGCGTCGCTGCACGAGCCCCTCGCCGCGCTCGCCGTCGCTGCGCACCGCTGGCCGGAGCACGCGCCAGGCGAGGTGCTGCGGGCCTCCTACCTGGTCGACCAGCCGGCGGTGGAGCGATTCCGCCTCGCCATCGACCGGCTGCAGCGCCAGCATCCGGAGGCGGCGTTGCTGTGCACCGGCCCATGGCCGGCCTACTCGTTCATCGAGGGTGCGGGCGGATGACCGACCAGGCCGCCGACAAGCTGCTCACGACGCCGCCCGACCTCGATCCGTTCGCCTGCGACGTCCGTCGCGCCGACCGGGCAACCTGCCGCCGCGTCCACGACGATCCCGACAACGTCGCTCGCGGCCTCGCCCAGCTCGTTCTGACGGTCATCGAGCTGCTGCGCCAGTTGATGGAGCGCCAGGCGCTGCGCCGCGTGGAGGCCGGCGGCCTCGACGACGAGACCGTCGAGCGCCTCGGCAGCACCCTGATGGCGCTCGCCGACCGCATGGAGGAGCTCAAGCAGACGTTCGGCCTGCGCGACGAGGACCTCAATCTGGACCTCGGCCCGCTGGGCCGGCTGCTGTAGCCGGAGACTGCCATCCCGGTCCGGGCGCCGGGGGGGTCACGAGCTCCCCAAGACAGGTGCCGAGGAGGCGCCAGGGCGGGCGTTGCGCTCGACAGATATAGCATTTGCTTGGTACACTAGGCACTGGCTCGACTACAGGTTCGGAGAGGGGGAGATCCTCACTCTCCACTGTGCCCCTCGCTGGCTCAGCTCAGCATGCGAGCAGCCCTCACCTTGAAAGGGAATCACCATGTCTGTCACCGAGAATCAGAAGACCCGCCGCGACGACGAGCGCACGGCAGAAAGGGCCCGCGATCTGGGCCATGACGTCAACCAGGACGTCGAAGACATCCTCGCACGGAGCATGCGGGCTACTGCGGTCAATGTGTCCACCTTCACCGAGGTGGGCCAGAAGGTGAGTCGCGAGATGGCCGCCCTCTACGTGGCCGGTGCGAAGCAGGGGCTCCGCCTGTACGCCGACTTCCAGGGAGCGATGCTGGATGCGGTCGAGGCCAGCATCAGTCCGTCGGCTGTTTCCGCACCCCTGGTCGCCGGCTTCGAGCGTTTCTTCAACGGCGGCACCCGTGCGTATGGCCGGTTCACCGAGAGTCTGCAGGGCACCACGGAGGAGGGCGTCGAGCGGATCAAGCAGGCCGTCGACGTGATGGCCGATCAGGTCAAGGAAAGCATGGCGGATCTGGCCACGCCGAGCGAGGATGGGCAGCAGAACCGGGTCCGGACCCCAGCGACAAAGGCATAGCGCCTCACCGAAGCGCTCGGAGGACCCGCACCCGCGGCGGCGGGTCCTCCGACGCGCCCGGTGGTGGTCGAGCCTCGGAGCGTGCCGGACCCGGCGCACGGTCAGACGGGCCGGCCTGGCGTCGCGGCCCGCAGGTGGTCTCCGCCGGCTCGGCGCCGTCGAGGACGCAGGGGATCGGGATCCAGGCCTCCTCGGGGAGGCCCGAGTCCCCCCGCAGGGTGCGTGGGCTCGTCGCCCGCGCCGCTCGCACGCGGCTGATGATCTCGGCCACAACGGCGGCGGCATGCCGCATGGCGTCTGCGGAGACGCTGCGAAGGCGGGCCTCGAGGGCGTCGACGGTGCCGGCCACGACGGCCAGCACGGGGTGACAGCGGCGGACACGGGTGTCGGTGAACCGGCCACCGCCTGCTCGAGCAGCCCGTGGGTCTCGCGGATGGTGGAGTGTTGGCACCGCCAGTTCCCCAGTACCGGACAGGCACGTGTCGCCGTTCAGGGCACCCTCGGTCGCTCAGCACGCCAGCCGGTCGATGGATCCGGGCTGAGCCCGCGGTCGCGGGAGTGCCCCGCCCGGCATGGTCGGGCGGGGCATTCCGCTGTTCAGCGCGACAAACCTGTGGGCGGGTGCCTAGCTTGCCTTCCCCTGCTGCGCTCGCAGTTGGCGAATGCTGTCGGCAAGCTGCTGCTCGAGCTCACCCAGCCTGTCCACCTGCTCACCGGACCACTCGGTGCCGGTGCCCACACCATCGATCAGGCCGGCCAAGCCCTGGATCACCACGTCCGGACCCATCTTGACCAGGTTTTCCAGGCTGCCGAGAACGTTCGCCATGGGGGGCCTCCTGAACGGCTACCTTGACTGTGTGAATCTGGGTCCAGTCTGATCCCGGATCGGCACCGGCACATCACGCGATCGACTAGTTCTGGAGGCCGCCGCACGCAGCGCCCCGGCGCCGGGCGTGGGATCGCCTCGTCTCTGTGCACTGGGGCGAGTGCGTGCAGAATTACCTTGCCACTCCTGCACACCC